>USJW01000024.1 GCA_900555045.1 uncultured Clostridium sp.
ATTTCCGATGAGCGGTTATATTTCCGTTTTTGCCCGCATATTTTAGATAACATGTGTAATTCCGCACAGAATAACCCAAGAAAAAGGAAAAGCCCATGTTAAGCAACGTAAAAAAGAACGTTTTCTGGTCCTCCGGGAATCCCCCGGCCATGAGTCCGCTCAACGAAGAACATTTAGCCGACATGATCCGCATGAGCAATCTGCGCCAAATCTTAAATTTCTCGATCATGATGATCCTGGTGCAAACCGTCAATGTGGGGATCTTCTGCATGCTGCGGCGGCGCACCAGTCAGCTGACGGTCTATCTGGCCATGATCGCCCTGTTCCTGTTTGCCATGGCGGCCAATATCCTGCTCACAGAGCATATTTTCCGTTCCCTGAAGGCCAACAAGAACCCGGCCCTGCTGCGGTGCCACACCTACGCCTTCACCGCCCTCATGGCCGTGTTCTGCCTGACCATGACCTACTTAAATCTGCGCGAGCGGGTGACCATGGAGAACTATCTCCTGTTCCTCTTCTACCTTGCAGCCTGCCCGCTTTTGACCCTGCGGGAGCTGACGGTGACCGTGGCCGCCACGGCCTGCGCCGCGCTGTGCCTGTTCCGGATCAACCATGCGCCGCCCATGATCTTCTCCCACATGGCCCTGTTCTGCTGCGCCAGCATCTTCCTGTCGCGCAGCCGGTTCCACAGCGTCACCGGCAGCCTGCGGGAGCTCTACCTGGCCAATGAGGCCAACGTCTGCCTCATGGACCAGGCCTTCCACGATCCCCTGACCCGGCTGTTAAACCGCTACGGCCTGTCGAAACGGCTGGAGGAGCTGCTGCCCGTGGGCATCCGCCGGGAAATTCCCGCGGCCGTGATCATGGGGGATATCGACTATTTTAAGCTGTTCAACGACACCTACGGCCACTGCGAGGGCGATTTGTGCCTCAGCCGCGTGGCCTCCGCCCTGTCCGGCAGCGTGCACCAAAACACGGACTTTGTCTGCCGCTACGGGGGCGAGGAATTCCAGATTCTGCTGTGCGGTATCGACTACGAGAACGCCATGAAGGCGGCCAACCGCCTGAGAAAGCGGGTGGAGGGGCTGCGGATTCCGGCCCCGGACCCCAGCGTGTCCCCCCACGTGACCATCAGCCTGGGCGTCGCCTCCGGCGTCATCACCTGCCGCGAGGACTTTGAGCATCTGGTCCGCTTCGCAGATCAGCAGCTCTACCGCTCGAAGGAGAACGGCAAGAACCGCGTGACCGGCTGCCAGGCCGTGGGGCAGACTGTGTACCCGACCGGTGGCCAGACTGTGGTCAGGATCGGAGCCAGGGCCGCGAACGGAGCCGGGATCGAAGCCGAGGGCGCGAACGGAGCTGGGATCGAAGCCGGGGCCGAGGGCGCAAGCGGAGCCGAACACAGGGCAAGTCCCGCCGCCCGGGAGCGTGATTTCCCGGTGTCCGCTGCTGAGGGGCGGACAACCAATGGCAGGCCGCTGCACTGCAATGCGCTGCGATTGTCCGGTAGATAGCGGAAAACATCCCCCTCCGCCATTTAATTTCTCACGCCAACAGCGGGGATAGCTCCTCTCCCCCCAGCAAAAACAGCTCGTGGAGGGCGCGGGTGATCGCTACATACAAAAGCTTTGCATCCTTCGGGTTGTCCCCATAATTCCCGCCGTCCGGCTTCCAGAGGATCACCGCGTCGAACTCCAGGCCCTTGGTCAATTCGATGGGCAGAACCATGACCCCGTTCTGGAAGCCGTCCCCGTCGTTCTCCCGGATCTTGGCAAGCGGCGCCAGGCCGGTTTTCACAGCCTCGGCCTCCTCCCTGGTGCGGCAGATCACCGCCGTGGTCACATGGCCCCGCTCATTTATGCCGCGGATCAGCTCCGCCGTCCGATAAAACAGCTGATCCTCCGGCGCGCTCACGCGCTCCACGGGCCTTCCGTGGCGGATCACCGGCTGTATCTTGTACGCTCCGGCCGACGCCTTCTCAAGCACCTTCCCGGCAAACTCCGAGATCTCGATGGTGTTTCGGTAGCTCTTTGCCAGGATCCGGAAGCTGTCGCTTCCCTGGTCGAACAGAATCCCCTTTAACGCCTCCCAATCGTTCATTCCTGTCTCATAGTTGATGTTCTGTGACACATCCCCCATGATGGTGAAATAGCAGCCCGCGAGCACCTGCTTTAGGACGTAGTAGACCATCTCGCCGAAGTCCTGGCCCTCGTCCACGATGATCTGGCCGAACTCGTCCACCGTCTGCTTGGCGGTCAGCCGCTTGTGAATCAGCGCGAGGGCCGCCAGGTCGTACACGTCAAAGCGGTTTTTGCGGATGTTTTCCCGGGTCCCGGAAAAGTCCGGTCCGTCCGCCCTGCTCTCCCGCTCACAGCGCTCCAGAAACCGGAGGTACTGCTTGGGTCCCGTCTCCACGCCCTTTAGCGGGTCAAAATATTTCCGGTACTCCTTCTTTTTCGCCCGGATGAACTCCTTGTCGTCCTCATCGGCGAGAAACACGATCCTGGATGCGATCCGCTCGTTTAAGAGCGCCGCGGTCTGGGCCACGGACAGATCGCGGTTCAGCTCCAGGGTGGTCCGGATGTTGTCCGCCGTGAGAATCACGCCGAGAACCGGGTCTGAGACGCCGTCCGCCGGCAAAAGCTCCTCCCGCAGCTCCTCCAGGTACAGATCCAGCTCCCTCACAAACGCCAGACGGCTCTTTTTCGCCGCCTCGCTCCCCGGGTTCACCACCTTCCAGGACTTTTTCCACTGTTTGTCCAACAGGTAGACAAACATGGCGTCCATCCGCATGTGGCGCACATTCGACACGTCTAACTCCGGCAGCCCGCTGGTGATGTAGCTGAGGAGCATGTCGTTGCTCCCGATGATGCAGAACTCGCTGGGGTAGATGCGCGTTTCATAGTTGTAGAGAATGTAGGAGATCCGGTGCATGGCAACCGTGGTCTTGCCGCTGCCCGCCACCCCCTGGACGATGATGTTCTTGTAGGGCCGGTCCCGAATGATCTCGTTCTGCTCCTTCTGGATCGTGGCGATGATGTCTCCCAAGACGGCGTCCTTGTTCTTGGCCAGGTACTTGACCAGAAGGTCGTCGTTGGAGGCCACGTCATTGTCGTAGTAGCCCAAGAGCTGTCCATCCTCCGCGTCGTACGTCCGCTTCAGCCGCAGGTCCACGGGGATCTCCAGAAGCTTCTCCTTCGTGGGGACCTGGTAGGTGCCTTTTCCCATCTCATTCTCGTAGTACACGCTGGACACCGGGGCCCTCCAGTCCACGATCACGACCTCCTGGTCCTTAGAAATTCCGTTCTTTCCAATATAGAGGCTGGCCGCCGAGTGATTCTCCAGGTCCTCATAGTCGATCCGGCCAAAGTACGGCTTCTGCAGGGCCGCCTCATTTTTGCGCAGCGCGTTGCGCGTGTGCTCCAGGATACTGAGGGACGCGGCCAGCTGATTGTACAGCTCCGTCTCCCCGCCCTTCGTCACCGCCGCGTACAGCTCGTCCGACTCCTGCTTTAGCCTTGCCTCCCGCGCGCGATACTCCGCCGCGTTTTGCCGCAGCGTTTCCATGGTTTCTTCAAAATGCCGTTGCTCCTTCTGCCATTCCTGTTCCATGTTCCTTGTTCCCTCCTTTTTTCGTCTGCGCGCTCCCATCCCATGCCTTCCTTGAGGCGTATTACCAATCATACCAAAAAATCGGAAAAATACTAGACTTTTATTTTGAAATATAGTATGATGGACAATGAAGTTTGCCTATATCCCAGGATTTTTGAGGATGCTGCATGCTGCGGATGGATCCGGCGGCGGGCGGTATCTTTTTTTGTAGGATAAATGAACATGGGCACACTCAGGAGGAGCGCATATGATTGACAGGATTTGGAACATTGCAGCTGCCAGCCATGTGATCGGGGGCGCGGACGGCCCCACGAGCATCGTTGTGATAAGCCGCTGGGAGAACGGGCTCGCCATTGGCCTCACGGTCGCCGCGATTGTCCTTCTGGCGGCGGGCGCTGTGATCTATTTTAAGAAGCGCAGATAGAGAAAAATTTCAGACGGATGATCCCTGCACGGCTTGAACCCAAAGCCCTGGCAGGGATTTTTTCTTTTTGTTCCACAGAAACGCCTCAAAACTTTTACAGTTGTAAAAGTTTTTCGATCGTGCTATAATCATCCCAGAGGTGAAATGAATGATCAATAAAACCACAACAAACCCCAGCGCAATCCGCTCCCGGAACGCTCTGGCCGTCGCGTTAGTCCATCTGCTCTTAGAGCGCCCGCTAAAGGATATCACGATCGAGGAGATCACGCGGAGCGCCGGCCTGTCCCGGCAGACCTTCTACACAAATTTCAGTCAGAAGGAAGATATTCTGGAAAACTCGCTGAACGAACTCTTCTCAATGTTCCTGCGCGGCCTGACGGATCCACCGGAAGCGATGGATGAGATGCTCTCCGTCTATTTTGACTTTTGGAGCGAACACAAAAAATTTCTGTCCGTCCTCTTTGACAACCAACTTTCTCATATCTTTGTCATCAACAACACGTATCTCTTCCGAAATGAGTTTTCACTCTACGCGCAAAAAGCGGCGCGCACACAGGAGGAACTCCCATATTTGGAAAATTATCTGGCTGGCCTGACGTTCCATCTGCTCCACACCTGGCAGCAAAATGCCTGGAGGGAGGACACGGAGACGATCGCGCGGATGGCCTGCCGCCTTTTGAAGGGAGATTTTTTTATTGAAAAAGAACAGTGAAAACCGGAAACTCATTCTCGGGATCATCATCATCGGAGCCTTCATCAGCTCCCTAAACCAGACCGTCATGACCGCGTCCCTGCCCCGGATCATGACCGAATTCGACATTTCCGCCAGTGTCGGCCAGTGGCTGACCACCGGCTACCTTCTGTTCATGGGCATCATGATCCCGTGTACCGGATATCTGATGGAGTACATCTCCTCCAAGAAATTGTATCTCTTGTCCGTCTCTTTATTTCTGGTCGGCTGCGCGGCGGCCGCGTTTTCCCCAAACATCATGCTGCTTCTGTTGGCCCGGGTGATTCAGGCCCTGGGGGCCGGGATTCTTCTCCCCATTCCCCAGGTAGTGGCGTTCCGCCTGTACGAGCCGGAGGAGCGCGGCACGGTCATGGGGATTGTGGGGCTGACCACGGGGTTTGCGCCTGCCTTCGGCCCCACCTTTGCCGGCTGGATCGCGGATTCCTTCGGCTGGCGCACCATCTTCTACATCATGTGCGTCCTGGCGGCCTTCGGCATCGTGCTGGCCGCGGTCAAGCTTCCGGATGAGGAAAAGCACGCGGAGGGAAAGCTGGACATTTTATCCGTGCTCTTGTCCACCGTCGGGTTCTTCGGCCTTCTGACCGGCGTGTCCAACCAGGGCACCTACGGCTTCACGTCGCCCGCGTCCTTCGTGCCGCTGCTGGCCGGAATCGTGTGCGTCGCCCTCTTCGCCGTCCGGCAGCTTAAGCTCGCCTCCCCCCTTCTGGAGCTGCGGATCTTTCAAACCGGCAATTTCACCCTGGGGACAATTCTGCTGATCTTTGCCTACGGCTCCATGCTGTCGGTCTCCACGCTGCTGCCCATCTACATCCAGAACCTGCGGCAATTCTCCGCCACCCTGTCCGGCCTCGTCATGCTGCCCGGGGCGCTCTGCATGGCCCTATTCAATCCCTTCTGCGGCAGAATCCTGGATAAAAAAGGGCCCTACCTCCTCACGCTGGTTGGGCTCGTCCTTCTGGGCGGCGCGACGCTCTGCCTCTCCTTCATCGGGCTTGAGACGCCGCTTCTCATCATCACAGTCATCTATTTCTTCCGGACGCTCGGGGTGGTGGCCCTTCTCCAGCCGCTGCAGACCTGGGCCGTGAATTCCGTGGAATCCAAATACATCGCCCACGGAACCGCGCTCATGAACACCGTGCGCCAGGTGGGCGGCTCCATTATCAGCGCCCTCCTGGTGACCGTCATGTCAGCCACCGCCAAGGGCCACGGCGACATGAGGGGGATCCAGGCTTCCTTCCTGGTGACCTCCGTCATCGTGCTCATCTCCCTCGCCGTCTTTGCCGTGCTCATGCGGCCGAAGCAGACCGCCGGGGCTAAGGCCCAAACGGCCAACACGGCCGCCTGCGCGCCGGAGATCTCCCAAAACCACCTGATCATCACCATCGCAAGAGAATACGGGAGCGGCGGCAGGGAGATCGGGCTCAAGATTTCCCAGGCGCTTGGGATTCCCTTTTACGACAGGGAGCTCATCGCCCTGGCGGCCAGGGAAGCCGGGCTGTCCGACCACTACGTCGAATCCGTGGAGGAAAGCCTCTCCCTGCGAAACGCCGCCTTAGACTGGGCCGCCCAGAGCTACGGGGCCTTTGAGAGTCACCTGTTTGATACCGGGAATTTAAGCGAGGCGGACCGCCTCTACCAGGCCCAGAAGCGGGCCATCGGGCAGATTGCCCGGAAAAGCTCCTGCGTCATAATCGGCCGGTGCGCCGACTATATCCTGCGGGATCACCCCGGCTGCGTGCGCATCTTTATCTGCTCCGATTTAAGCCACAGGCGCCAGCGCGTGCAGCAGGAATATGGAATCGCCCCCGAAAAGGCGGATGCCGTCATAAAGCTCAAGGACAGCGAGCGCGCCTTCCACCACAAGCGCTACACCGGCCAGACCTGGGGAAGCCCCTGCAACTACCACATCGTCCTAAACAGCGCGCTGCTGGGAATCGACCGCTGCGCAGAGCTGGTGGTGGAGGGGGTGAAGAATGTGGAGCGAAAATAAATCGCTCCTCTCCCACCCCCGCCTTCTTCTCTTTTTCTGCTTTTCCATTCCGCCCTCCCATGGTATAATGACGATATGACTTCTGGTGAAGCCCGTGGCATGAGTGATGAGGATCTTCTGGGCACGGACTATTTTTTTCACGCATTTGATGACCTTGATGACGGCGGTCCGGGCCGCGGTCAACTGTTTCCCACTCCCTGCTCCCGCAGGGCAACCAGTTTCCGCAAATTTATTTGATAAGGAGCTTCGAGATGAAAAAAACAGGAATTATTGTCGCGGCCGTCCTACTTTTCACAGCGGTATTCGGTGCAGGCACTGCCTACGCCCACGACGCGGAGTACGGCATGCGAAACGGAGAACAGAACGGCTTACTGCTCGGTGAGGTGGAGGAGACCGGCGAGGACTGGGTGATTTTGAAGAACGTAAAGGCGCTGCCGTCCGGCGATAAGGGCGGCGTTCTCGACCGGCAGCTGCCGCCGGAGGAGGTTCCCGAGCGCCTGAAGGTGACGGAGCTGCGGCCCTACCTCATCTCCTACAGCGGCTCTGAGCAGCCGCAGGCCGGACAGTACATGATGGTGAGCGCTGATTTGGAGGAAAATGGGGATTGGAAGGCTCTCTGGCGCCCCTACGAGGTCAGCAGCCTCGACCCGTCCACCCTGGAGTTCCAGCCGGAGGGGCAAAAGACCATCGACGGGTTCGCCTGGGAATGGTTCGTGCACTCCGGCGGCGCGGAGCACGATTTTTGTTATGAGTACGGCGACGATGTGCAGACGCTGTATCTCCGAAAAGTGCAGGCGGACGGGAGCAAGAAAAATGAAGTTATCTTTCAGGCGGAGATGAAGGGAGGGGGAGAAACCACTGGCGGCGCGGCGGCCGACAGCATGACCTCCGGCGGTGCGGGGACCAGCGGCGAGAACTCTGGCGGCGAGACGGCCGACAATATGACCTCCGCCAGCGGGACTGCCGCTACCGAAACCACCCCCACCGAATCCTCAACCTCCCCCTCCGGCCTCACCGTCGCCCTCATTGCCGCCGCCTTTGGTTTATTCGGCGGCATGATCATCAGCCGCTTTCTCAAAAAAAGCAAGAAACACTAACCCAAAAATTCTCCCTCACCCCAATACCCAATACTCAAACAAGGTCATATGCCCTTCTTCCCCTGGCATATGACCTTGTTTTTTCCAGGCCGTCTATCCCCGGTCCTGGCTGTATCGATATTTTAACGGCGTCAGACCCTCCAGCTTTTTGAAGGTCAGCGTAAAATAGTTCGGCTCGGAGTAGCCCACCATCATGCTGATCTGCTTCACGCTGTAGTTGCAGGTCCTGAGGAGCTTCTTGGCCTCCTCGATCCTCACCTGGATCAGGTAGTCCATCACGGTGGTCCCTTTGTACTGCTTGAACAGGCGGTTCACGTAGTATTTGCTGTAGCCGACGGTGGCCGCGATCTCCTCCAACGTCAGCTTTTGGCTGTAGGATTCCCGGATAAACTGGCAAATCTTTTCCACATCCCTCGGCAGATCCCGGACCTGCGGCATCTCGCCCTTCTCCACGATCATGTCCCCGAGCCGCTCCCGCGCCTTGGCGAAGCTCTGCTCAATCTGGCTCAAGTCCTCGAAAACCGTCCCCGGCTCCAGAAGGAACGCGACCCCCGAGCGCTGCAGCGCTGAGTTTAGGACCTTGTCCATCACCACCTGCCCGGTCTCACTTTTTCTGCCGCCGCTCATGAAGACAATGGCCATCATCATGCTGTTTTTCCACGACATGATCACCGGAAGGTTCAGATACCCCAGCTCCTTGCGCAGATTTTTTTCGATCTCCCGCTGGGTTTGGGACGGAACCTCATCCACAAAGAACGTGCAGAAGGTGTTCCCCATGGTCTCATAGCTGATTCCCATATTCTCCAGATAATACAGGTCCTCCTCCTGGATATCCCCTGTGACCAGATCCTTCAGGATCTTTGTCCCCATCATATCCAACGTCTCCTTCATGAGCTCCCGGCCATACTTCTCCTCGGCCTCCTCGTCCAGCTCGTCTATGGCCCTGGTGATCACATTTATCACCTTCTCCTGGCTGACGGGCTTGACCAGAAAGTCCATGGCGCCGAGCCGCAGCGCGCGCAGCGCATACTCAAAATAGTCGTACGCCGTGAAAAAGATCACGCGGTTCGTGTATCCCAGCTTTTTAATCTGCTCCAGCACCTCCAGCCCGTTAAGTCCCGGCATGTTGATATCCAGAATAATGATATCCGGGTGGTTCAACAGGATTTGCTTCATGGACTCGTCGCCGGTATTGCACTGAATCACCTGTTCAATTTCAAGGCTGGAGTTCTCAATAAAATAATTTAAAGCCTCGCACTCCAGCTCTTCATCATCCGCTACCAGTACCTTATACATACAGCCACCCCTTGCGCTCTCACTTTATGTTACACCTATCATACCATCTTAACTTATTTTTAACACTAGATAAATTTGGCGGATGGTGATAGAATCTTGTTTCACCGCACAAAAAAACTATAGAATATTGTCCAACCGCAATATTCTATAGTTTTCTGCCGGGCGCAGCCGCCCTATTCCTTCAGGAGGTTCACCGTCTTTAACGCCTTGCCCACCTCGTCGTAATTCTTCTTTAGAAAGTCCCGGAACCCCTGGCTGTCCAGGTAGGTGATATTTAAGTTTTGCCGGTCCATGGCCTCGATGAAGTGCTTGTCCTTCATCGCCTCGGAGAACGCTTCTTCCAGTACCTTCCGCTTCTCTTCATCCACCCCTTTGGGAAGCGCGATTCCCCTCCAGGTATAGTAGGTGATGTCGTAGCCCTGCTCGATAAACGTCTGGACCTTCGGGTACAGCTTTGGGCGCTCCGTGTCCATAATTCCAAGGAATTTCAGCTTCCCGGCGTCCACCTGCTCCTTCGCCTCCGCCACGGAGGAGGCAACCACCTCGGTGTACCCGTTGGCGGCGGCTGTCACGGCATTTGCCGTCCCCTCAAAGGGAAGGAAATTCACCTCGATGTCCGCCATGTCCACAAACAGGGCCGCCCCAACATGCCACACGGAGCCCGTGGTGGCCTGGGCCACGTCAACGCGCCCCGGGTTCGCCCTGGCGTACTCCACCAGCTCCTTCACGTCGTTGTAGGGCGCGTCGATGTTGGCCGCCAGCGCCACCGCATCGGCGTTTACCATTACCAGCGGTTCAATGTCCTGGTAGGTAAAATCCAGGAGGTTTTCCCTGGGCAGTGAGTTGAGCTCGTACGTGATCATGCCGATCGTGTAGCCGTCCGTGGAGGCATCCCTAATCGCCTCAAATCCAAGCGCGCCGTTCTCGCCCGCCCGGTTCACGATGTTGATCTTAACCCCCAGCCGTGACTCCGCCGATTCACACAGCGCGCGGAGCACCATGTCCGTCCCGCCCCCCTGAACCCACGGGCAGATGACCGTGATGTCGTTCACCGGGTACTCGTTCCGGCCAGCCGGCTTACTGCAGCCCTGGAATAAGAATCCTGCCAGGCAGAAAAAGCAGAAAAAAACAATGATTCTGTTCTTGTGTCTCACAGTTCTCCCACCTCCGTTGAGGGAATGGTCAAAATTACCATGGTTCCCGCTCCCATCTTGCTGATAATCCGAAATGATTTCGGATTCCCTGTAAAAATCGTCATTCGCTGGTACGTGTTCCAGATTCCAATCCGCTTGGATTTCACCTGCTGCAGTCCCTCCTTCAGCCGCTGGTACTGGGACGGCTCAATCCCCACGCCGTTGTCGAAGATGCGGATACGGATCCCGTCCCGCCTCTGTTTCACGTCCAGAACCATCGTCCCTCCGCCCGGCTTTGGCTCCAAACCGTGCACAATGGAATTTTCCACTAACGGCTGCAGCGTGAACCTGGGAATCTGGATCCGCGCGGCCAGATTTTCGTCGTAGGCAAATCTGACGTTCACCCGGGCTCCAAAGCGCAGCTTTTGTATTTTAATGTACTCGTTGGTGATCTCCAGCTCCTGCGCCAGGCTCACCGGCACACCGGCATCCGCCAGATTATAGCGCATAAGCTTCGCCAGGGCCTCCAACATCATCTGCGCCTGCTCGTTCCGGCCGAGGGTGATGGTCCGGCTGATGCTGTTGAGCGTGTTGAACAGAAAATGGGGGTTCGTCTGGGTCTGCAGCGCCATAAACCGCGCCTCATTCAGAAGCTTCTCATACTCCAGGCTCCTGCGCTCATTCTCCATGCTCGCCTTCACGCTCTCCGCCATCTTGTTGAACGCGGCGGCCGTTGTGCTCACATTGTTGGTGCGGCCGGACTCCCTGACGCGCACGTCCAAATCGCCCTTGGCGATCTCCCTGGCCTTCTGGGCCAGCTCATTGAGAGGGATGGTCACGTTCTTGTTGATGTAGAGGCAGAAGGCGAAGATTGTTCCGGTAATCAGGACCGCCAGCGCGATGTTCATGACCCCCAGCGTGCTCTGGCGCTTCTGGAGCTGATAGCTGGTCTGAACCTCCCGCAAAAGCGTGTCCTGCAGCAGCTCGTCCGCGTACTTTTCCATGTAATTGCGGATTTTCTGCCCGTAGGTCAGGGAGCTGTAATAGCCGAAATCCCCCCGTTCAAAGGCTTCCACCGCCTTCCCGTACGTCTTCTCGTACGTGTGAAAGGACCTGCGCATGCTCTCCACCAGGAACGCGCAGTCATCCTCCTCCACATTTTCAAACGCCTCCAGGTCCTCCCCGAGAAGCGCCGACTGGACCTGATATTCCTCCAAGAGCGAGCCGTCCCCTGTCTTTATATAATCATAGAGCAATGCATCTGTAAAATCAATATTTTTCTTCAAATTCAAAACCGCGCGGTACTGCTCCATCTCCTGGTTATATCTCTGCTGAAACTGGTGGAGCGTCATCTGGTTGCAGACCACAAACAGCAAAAACAGGACGTCGGCGGCCACCAAAACCGCGGAAATCTGGAGTCCCAGCGAAAAACGGAAATCACTGACTAGCTTCCTCCAACCCTCTCTCACCGGAAATCACCTTCTTTCAGGCTGATGGAGTCCTTCTTCGTAAGCTCGGCTTGCCAGCTGTCATACAGCTCCTCCATCTGCGATTTCTGGTAGGCATAGGTGGCCTGGGCGCACACCTGGATCAGCTCCTGGTCCTCCCTACTCAGGCTCTCCAACACCTCCTTGTTGATCAGGATAACATCCGGGAAAAACAGGCTGTGGTTAATGGTCACATAGCGGCTGTAGTCCGCGTAGCCGCAGCAGACGAACTCCCCGAAGGCGGACTCCGCCCCATCGATGTTGCCGGAATTAAAAAACTTGAACGGATCAAGGGAGGTGAGGCCGACCGATTCCGCCCCCCACTCCGCCATCAGATTCGTCATCAGCTTGCAGGAGGCCGTCTGCACCTTCAGGCCCTCAAGGCTTCCACTGTCCGCGATGTCCGTCCGGCTGCTGTAAAAACAGCGGTAGTCCGGATAGTACCACACTAGCGGAACCAGATTGTTGTCATAGCACTCCTGGTCCAGCGCTTCCCGCTCTGCCTCAACCCACTCCATCTGCTCCTGGGGGGTGGAAAACGCGCCGGGAGTGAATGCGTCCCGGATGCGGGGGCTCAAATCCGTCAGGTTTAAGGCGCTCACCCGGGCGGCCGCGATCCCCCCGAACTCCATCTGCTCCAGCACCTCCCCGGGCATCCCCAGCTCAGAATTGTTGTACACCCGGATCCGGATTCTCCCATCGCTCCGCTCCTCCACCAGCTGGGAAAACAGGGCCGCCGCGCGGGCGGACGGGTGCTCCGGCGGCATCGCCTCCGCCAGCCGCAGCATCACCGGCTTCCCGCCAGACGCCGTGCCATCCCCCGCGCCGCATTGCGATCCGCCCCATATCCCCGCTCCAACCCAGAAAACAGCAGCCAAAACAACCGCGGCTCCCGCCCCAAATTTCCAGACCCTTTTCGCTCCATCCCGATGCTCTTCTCTCATCCCGCTCTGTCCCTTTCCCCTCGTTCTCCTTATCATAAAATAAATGTCAATGATTGTCCACACAAAAAAGCGTACAACTCAGTCATACGCTTTTTCAGATTGCTATTTTTTTATCAGTTTGGTGATATCCACCGTCAGATTGCGGATCTCATAGAGCAGAATCAGCGCACAGTTGGCCGGGATACTGCTGTACGGAAGCTTCGTGGTCACCTTAAGGATCGGCGAAAACTGGTTCGTCTTTATCACCAGATCCAGCGAATAGTAGAGAAGGACCACAAAGAAGACAATGCTGATCACGGTGATAAACAGGTTCAGCAGCTTAAGCCACACGGTCCCCTTTAGCTTTGTCTCTAAAAGATCCACCCGGAAGTGCTCTCCGTTTCGCATAATCAGCGAGGAGGTTGTGAAAATCATCCATGCCATCATCCACTCCACCACCTCATCCGTCCAGGACAGGGAGAGTGTGAGCGGCGTAAACCGGATAATCACGCGGACAAACAGGATCAGGGCAATTCCCACACACAGCGCCGTGACAAAATACTTTAGCACCGCCGCCACTGCCTCATCAATTTTTCTTAAAGCGTTCATCGGGAACCTCCTGTTAAATAAATGATGGGAGCCAGCAGGAAAATGGCGGCCAGTATGCACATAAGAGAAGCACTGCGAAGATGCCGATCACATACGGAAGCACTTCCTTAGACAGCTCCAACAGCGATACCTTCGTGACGCTGGATACCGCGTAAAGGCTCATCCCCACAGGCGGTGTCAAAAGTCCGATCATGGAGGCCAGGATCATGATCACGCCGAACTGCACATAGTTCATGCCGATGGCATCGATGATCGGGAGGAAGATCGGCGTCACAATCAGGATCACCGCGGTTCCCTCCAGGAACATCCCCAGAACAATCAGGATAAAGATAATGAGCAAAATCAGGATCTGAGGGTTGGAGGTGATTCCCATCAGACTCTCGATAATCTGGTTGGGAATTCTCTGGTGGGTCATAAAATATGCCAGGAAATTGGCGATTGCGATGATGAACAGTGTCTTACAGCTGGTAATCAGGCTGTCGTAGATGATTGTAAACAGTTTTTTCACGGTCAGCTGGCGGTACACAACGCCGCTCAAAAACAGCGCGTAGAAGCTGGCTACAATCGCCGCCTCGGTGGCGGTGAAAAAGCCGCCCCAGATTCCGCCGATGATGATCACGATGGTCATCAGGCTGGGGATCGCCGACCAGAAGCATTTGATTCTCATGCCCCACGGCATTTTGGGTGCGATGGGGAAATTCTTGCGCTTGGAGATCACGTACACACAGGCTGCCATGGCAAGCGCCATCATGGCCCCCGGGATGAATCCGGCCGCAAACAGCTTGCTGACCGAAACACTGGTGCAGGAGGAGAACACGACAAATGGGATCGAGGGCGGGATTACCGGGCCGATGGTGGAGGATGCCGCCGTGATTCCGGCGCTGAACCGGTGATCATATCCCATATCGTCCATAGCTTTCATCTCAATGACGCCCAGCCCGGCTGCATCTGCCACCGCTGCTCCGGACATGCCGGAGAAAATAACGCTGGAGAAAATATTGACCTGCCCAAGGCCGCCCGGTAAATGCCCCACCATCGCCTTGGCAAAATCAAAAATCCGGTCCGTGATCCCCCCGGTGTTCATCAGGTTACCGGCCAGGATAAAGAATGGAATCGCCAAAAGCGTAAAGCCCGTGGTTCCATTGTAGATTCGCTGTGCCATAACCGCCAGGATGTTTGTGTAGCCCAGCGAGGCGAAAACGCCTGCGCTGGTTATCCCCATTGCCACACAAACCGGTACACCGATGAGCATTAAACCGACTAACAGTATGCATACAACTAATGCAATCATTGGAATACCTCTCTGTCTTTATTTTGCAGTGTCCTCAACCATTTTTAAGAACAGATCCATATCTTCCTTGCTGCCCTCGTACTCCGCAACCGCATCCCACGCCGGAGCCATCGCCTCTTTGAACTGGTTCATGTCAACTTCCGTGACCGTCATCCCCGCATCCTTTAACTTCTGGATGTAGTCGGCCTCGCTGTTCTGAACCTCCGTGCGCATCTGGTCTCTCGCCACCGCGCAGGCGTCCTCAACCACCTTCCTCTGGTCGTCGCTCAGCTCCTTCCAGAAGGAATCGGAAACGGTCAGGTTTACAGCCTCCCAGGTGTGGCGGGTCAGGCTCAAATACTTCTGGTTTGCCTCCCACATGCTGTTGTTGTAGATGGTGGAAAGGGGATTCTCCTGCCCGTCCACGGTTCCCTGCTTTAATGCGGTAATCAGCTCGCTGAACGCCACCTGCTGAACGTCCGCTCCCAGAGACTCGAAGCATGCAACCTTCTGCACCTCGTTGGGGGTGCGGACCTTAAGTCCCTTCACGTCATCCGGGGTCTTTACCTCCTTCTTGGAGTTGGTCAGGCAGCGGAAACCGTAATCCCACGGTCCCACGTTGTGAAGGCCCTTGGACTCCAGCGTCCCGTCGTTCACCCATGCGGCGAACGGTCCGTCCACCACTGCGTACGCCTGCTCATATCCGCTGTACACGTACGGCGCGGTGACGAGCGCATAGCGGATGTCGTACTTGTCCAGTGTGCCCTGGGAAACCAGGCATGCCTGGATCGCGCCGATCGCGGTCTGCTCCGCCATCTCCTTGGCGTCGCCCAGCTCGCTGGCTCCGTGGATCTCAACGGTCATGGTGCCACCGGAGAGCTCCTCAACCTTGCTCTTAAAGGTCTCCGCCGCAGAGGTAACCGGCTCCCCAGGCGCCCCGAAATGCCCCAGAACAATGGTCACCGCATCGGCCGCCGGCTCCTGCTTTGTCTCCTCTTTCTTAGCCTCTGTCGCCTCTGTCGCAGCCGCAGCGGGAGCCGCGGTCGTCTCCTGCTTCGCTGTTGTGCCCGCCGTTGTGGAGGAACCGCCGCATGCGGTAAGTCCCATCGCCATCGCAAGCGCCATCGCTGCTGCCACTACACTTTTCTTTTTTCTCATCGTACAACCTCTCCTTTACGTTTTATTAATACTGAGTATAAAATACCATTGACGGCGGCTTTTTACACTAGATTAAGTTGGCGACATAGGACAAGATTTTGACTATTTATTATAAAAAGTATAAAATATTGGCGTGGGGAATTGGGGATGCATCCGTTCGTGAGAGCCGGGGGAGGGAGGTTCCGGGTCTCCGCGGTGGGAAGGTCTAGGGCGCAAGGGGCAGGAAAAGACGGGCACTGCTCCGAGCTCCAGCGCAGCCCTGATGGCTGCCCCTCCGCCTCCGATCGAGTAGGAGGCTGGCCATTAATTGACCAGCCGACCTCTCACACCACCAGTACATGCGGGTCTCGCATACGGCGGTTCCTCAGGATACGCAGCTTTTCTCATATTGTTCCATAAATGTTAGATATCCCATGTTTCGGATTCGTTCATTTCCTAGGGCCCGATGGATCGGTTTTTGTCTTGATATTCTCCAGACTCCTTTTCCCGATCCTCCGATTTTTCTCGCTGTTTCTTTCATTAGCCCTGCTTTCTCCAGTTCCTTCCTTCGCGTCTGGGGACGTTTCCACTGTTTCCAGATGATCGCACGGATTCTTCTCCTCATCCATCCGTCTGTTTTGGCTGCCAGACTTTTCATGTCCGCCAGTCTGTAGTAGTTTACCCAACCTCGGATGTACTGCTTCAGTTCTTCCGCTCGCTCTGTGTGGCTCTTGCTCTGGGAACGTCCTGTCATGGCTCGGATTTTCTCTTTCATTTTTCTTACGCTTTTTGGGTGCACCCGGATTCGGATTTTCTCTTCTCTTCGATAGTACCCAAATCCCAAATATTTCACTTCCGTGCATTCTGCCACATTCGTCTTTTCTCTATTCACTTTCAGGAACAGCTTCTTCTCTATATAGGTCGTGATACTCTCCATGGTTCGTTTCGCGCTTTTCTCACTTCTGCACATAATCATACAGTCATCCGCGTAACGAACGTACTTATGTCCTCTCCTCTCCTCTCCAATTCCTGGTCCAGCTCATTCAGCAGGATGTTACTAAGCAGGGGACTCAGGGGGCCTCCTTGCGAGATTCCCTCTTCTGTCTCCTCATACACTCCTTTTATGATCACTCCCGCCCTCATATATTTATGGATCAGTGAGATCACACGGCCGTCTTTTATTGTATTTGACAACACCTGTACCATCTTGCTCTGATTCACCTTGTCGAAGAATTGTTCCAGATCTAAGTCCACCACCCATATGTTTCCCGCGTTCATGTACTCCATGCTTTGCTTTACTGCCTGGTGGGCGCTTTTTCCCGGGCGGAATCCATAACTATGTTCTGTAAACTGCGGCTCATAGATTGGTCCTATTACTTGGCTGATTGCCTGCTGAATCATTCGGTCAACTACTGTCGCGATTCCCAGTTTGCGTACTTTTCCCTTCTTCTCCTTCGGAATCTCCACCCGTTTCACCGGGTGGGGGATATACCTTCCTGTTAGGATTGACTGCCTCAGTGATTCCCTGTTTTTCCTGAAGTACTCTTCCAGCTCGTTTACCGTCATTCCGTCTATTCCTCCAGCTCCACGGTTTGCCTTCACCTTCTTCATCGCCAGATCCAGGTTCTCATCGCTTACTATATTTTCCAACATTTTCCTTTCTGCGCTGGCGTGGTTGTTTTCGGATGTCCTTTGGGAATCATACACTTCTGCTTCCGCTCCTTGTTCCGCAATTTGCTCTTGCAGATAGTCCCACATAGTGAGTTGTCTGTATTTTATTTCCTCTCCGGCGTCTTTCATTGACTCACACCTCCCTTGGTTCGTCCTTCCCGGGTCTGACTCCCGGTACTACGACTCTGCTGACTTCTCATGATAAATCTTGTTTCAACCGCTTGGAGAAAACCCCAGCGTCCATGAGACCTCCCCGAATAAGAATGCAATCTTTCACTCCATCCATCTGCCGTATCTACAGCACTGAATCCCGTGCAGTTTTCGGACTTTGGCTTGCCAGGCGGCCTCATCCATTCAGTCCTGCCTCATACGATTTCTGTTCGTCAGACCGGAGTTTTGCCTCAGGCTTCCTTCCGATTCCACCTCACAATGGACACCGTTGCCGTCAGCTATATGCTTGGCACTGCATACCCGCATTTGGGACTTTCACCCTTTAGATTACACCCATGCCGGGCGTACCTGGCTCCGGGCGGTGAACGCCCTGCGCCATCCCGACTTTTCCTGCCCCTTGCGCCCAAGACCTTCCGAACCGCTCCGACAGTCACCTCCCTCCCCCGCTCCCCCGGCTCTCACCCACTGCGCAGTCGCGTATGGGAGAGGAGTAAAATGCTTGGCCGTTTTTTCCATAAAAAGGGGAATAAAAAATAGGAGCTTTAAATCTGTTTCTTTCTACAGATTTAAAGCTCCTGGCTGCATTTGTCTGGCTGCATTTGTCTTGCTGCTTTGGATCTTCTTTTATGCTATTTTGTATACAAAAACAGGTCGATGGGCGATCCGTCGGCGTGTGTGAGGGTTTTCGAGCTGCGGAGGGTGAAGCCCTGGGCGTCGTAAAAGTGATAGTTGCACATGGAATCCGTCTGGACGTAGAATATGCCGCCCGCCTCCCGGTAAAACTTCTCCTCGAAATGCTGTAACAGCTGTTTTCCCACACCGTGACCCTGGCTCTTTTTACCGACAATGAACAGCTCAATGTGGCCCTTAGACGGGATCGACGCGAGGACTTCCTTATAATATTCCTCCGCCTGTGCCCAAATGTTTGGCCTTGCGCTTGTACTTGTACTTTCACTGCCCCGGCCTCCGCCAAGCCGGGAGATCTCATGGCGCGCCTTTAAGAGAACCTCATGGTTTTTCTCTGCGCCCGCAAGCGGCGGCTCCCCGTCGATGGCCCCCAGAAGGAAGCCGACGACCTCATCGCCCAAAACAGCGACCTCGCCGTGGGTGGACGCCTCCAGGCCTGCGCAGAGATATTCCGTATATTTTGCGTCCACCAGCGCTTTGTCCTTGGTGTATTTCGAAAAATCCCACGTCTCTCTGAGGAGTTTTTCCAGCTGCGCGAAATCCGTTGTCTCCAGTTCCCTGTAAGCTACATGTTCCATGATATTCCCCCTGACGGTTGCGGCGGTTCACTCACCAAAATGACAGCGAAAATGGGGAATCGGACGCCCGTCGATCGCCGAGCTCGCCACGCCGGCCCGCACGGCTCCCATTTTCTCATAAAAACCGACGGCCTGGGGGCTGGTCACAAAGTGAAGGTCCGCTATACCATGCGCTTTGCACCATGCTGCCATATGCCCCCACATCTGCGCTCCATACCCGCTTCCAAGAAGCGCTCTTGCGATATAGAAATATTCCAGCTCCCATCCGCCCTCGTGCTCTTTAAGCCCCCAGAAGCCCGCCGGGCGCGCCCCATCCCAGGCAGCGTAAACCGGATTTTCCCGGATAAACACCTCTGTGATGTTGAATGCGCGGTCAAACCGCTCCATGAACGCCTCATCATACCCCCAGTAGGCCTCCGACTCCCGCGAGAGTCCGCGCAGGCGCGCGGCGTCCGCCGGATAGGCGCGCACAAATTCCAGCGCGCGCGGCGGCTCACTCACACTCATCGTTCTTCATGCGCCGGTAGGTTTGCAGAAAACCCAGCGCAAACAGCATGGGAATCACCGCATAGCCGGCGTTTACCGTTCCCCGGTGAATCAGGACATAGCCCGCTCCGGCGAAGGTCAAAAGGATAAACAGGATCGCCATGCCAAGAATCAGTTTCTTCATCGTTTCCTCTCTTTCGCATTTCCCGTTATGGGGCAGCGGGCGGCGGTCACCGCCCGCTCTTTTTTCACCCTGCGAACACTTCCTCCGCGTAGTTCACCGAGGCCATGGCGTCCCGGCAGTAGGCGTCGGCGCCGATGGTCTTCGCGTAATCCGGGGTCAGAACGGCTCCGCCCACCATCACCCGCGTACCGGGCGCCTGGCTGCGCAGCTGGCGGATCGTCTCCTCCATGCTGGGGACCGTGGTGGTCATCAGGGCGCTCAGGCCCACCAGATGGACGTCCTCCGCAAGCGCAGTGGCCACCACCTTCTCCGGCGGCACATCCCGGCCCAGGTCGATCACCTGGTAGCTGTAATTTTCCAGCAGCACCTTCACGATATTTTTGCCGATGTCGTGGATATCGCCCTTCACCGTGGCCAGAATGATCTTTCCCTTCTTCTCCTGCACCTGACCGGAGCGGTCCATGCGGTCCTTGATCACCTCGAAGGCCGCCTTGGCCGCCTCCGCGCTCATGAGCAGCTGCGGCAGGAAGATAGTCCCGGCCTCAAAGCCCTTGCCGACCCGGTCGAGCGCCGGGATCATCACCTCATTGATCACGTCCAGCGGTTCCCTGGTCTCAAGAAGCCCGGTCACCGCCCGGTGCGCCTCCTCGCGAAGTCCGCGCTCGATGGCCGCGGCCAACGCCTGGCCGGAAGCATCCCCGGCCATGCCGCCAGGAGCCGCGCCGGTTCCATTCGCCGCGCTGGTTCCGCCAGCCACGCCGGTTCCGCCCGCCGCACCGCTTCCGCCCGCTGCGCCGCTTCCGCCCGCTGCGCCCATTCCGCCAGCCCCGCCGTCTCTCGGCAGAGTCTTTCCCAGGCCGCCCGCCTGTCCGCCGTAGATGCGGATGTACTCGCTGCACTGGGGATCCCGGTCCATCAGGGCGTTAAAGCTGTAGTACGCCCGCATCATGGCCTCGGAGTTGGGGTTCACAATGGCCGCATTCAGGCCGCACTCCATGGCCATGGTGAAGAATGCCGCGTTGATGATCTCCCGCTGGGGCAGCCCGAAGGAGATGTTGGACACGCCCAGCACGGACTTTCCACCCAGCTCATCCCGGATGCGCCGCAGCGTCTCCAGCGTGGTCAGCGCCCCCCTGCTGTCGGAGCTGACCGTCATGCACAGGCCGTCCAGGATGATGTCCTCCTGGCCGATCCCGTATTTTTCCGCCTCCGCGATGATCTTTTTCGCCACCCGGATCCGCCCCTTAGCGGTCTCCGGTATCCCGTCCTCGTCCAGACACAGGGCCACCACCGTGCCGCCGTACTTGGCCACTAACGGGAAGATCTCGTCCATGATCTCCTGCTTTCCGTTGACCGAGTTGATCAGCGCCTTGCCGTTGTACACCCGAAGGGCGCGCTCCATGGCCTTGGGGTTGGCGGTGTCGATCTGGAGCGGCAGGTCGATGATGGCCTGCAGTTCCCGCACCACCTCCTCCATCATGGACGGCTCGTCGATCTCCGGCAGCCCCACGTTCACGTCCAGCACCTGGGCGCCATTGTCCTGCTGGGTCACGCCCTCCTTCAGGATGTACTCCAGGTTGTGGTCCCGCAGGGCCTGCTTGAACTTGGACTTGCCGGTGGGGTTTATGCGCTCGCCGATGATCACGGTCCGTTCTCCGATCTCCACCGCCTGGGAGTAGGAGGAGATCACGGTCCGCCGCTTGGGAAGCGGCCACACGACCGGGATGGATTTGCAGCGGTCCACGGTCTTTCTGATGTGCTCCGGCGTGGTGCCGCAGCAGCCGCCCAGGATGCACGCGCCCATGGCGGCGATCTCCTCCATCACCTGCGCGAACTGGTCCGCGTCGATGTCGTAGCAGGTCACCCCGTTCTCGCTGCGCGGAAGCCCCGCGTTGGGGTTCACGATCACGGGCAGTGAGGACACCCGGAGAATGTCCTCCAGAATCCCCTTCATCTGCACCGGTCCGAGGCCGCAGTTGATTCCCAGCGCGTCCACCCGGAGTCCCTCTAAAAGTGCCACCGTGGACTCCACATTTCCGCCGGTCAAAAGCTTCCCCTTCGCGTCAAAGATCACAGTGGCGAACACGGGAAGTCCCTCCCCGGCCTCCTTGGCAGCCAGCACGGCCGCCTTCAGCTCGTAGCTGTCGCTCATGGTCTCCACAAGCACCAGGTCGGCGCCCTCCCTGCGGCCCACCCGGACCACCTCCCGGTAGAGCTCCACCGCGTCCTCAAAGTCCAGATCCCCCAGCGGCTTTAAAAGCTTTCCGGTGGGGCCCAAATCCAGGGCGATGAAGCCGTGCCCGGCCTCCTTCACGGCCTGCCTGGCGTTTTTCATGGCAGCCGTCACAATCTCGTCCACGCTGTAGCTCTCCGCCGGGCGCTCTGTGCCGCCGCATTCAGACGCCCTGATCCCCCGGTACTTTAACCCGTTGGCCCCGAAGGTGTTGGTCTTGATCATGTCCGCCCCGGCCTCAAGGTAATCCCGGTGCAGCTTCACGCAGACCTCCGGGTGGGTGATATTCCAGACCTCCGGCAGCTCCCCGGCTTTAAGCCCCTGGGCCTGCAAAAGGCTTCCCGTGCCGCCGTCAAAAAACAGGCGGCGCTGTCTCATTTCCTTCAATAAATTCATGATGCCTTCCTCGTCAGCTGTTGCGGATGTCGTCCGCCAGCGCCTTCACATCCTCCGGTTTGGTGGCCCAGCTGGTGCAGAAGCGCACGGCGCTGTGCTCGCTGTCCACGCGGCACTGGTATGTGTAGGTGTATTTGTCCTTCCATGACTCCAGAACCTTGTCCGGGATCACCGGGAAAATCTGGTTGGTGGTATTGGGCACAAAAAGGGGATAGCCGCGGTCGGCCAGGGCGCTCCGAATCTCGCCCGCCAGGCGGTCCGCATGACGGCCCATCTCGCGGTAGAGTCCGTCCTTAAAGAGCTCCGAAAACTGCAGTCCCAGAAGGCGGCCCTTTGCCAGCATGCCGCCCCGCTGCTTGATCATATACCGGAAATCACGCTTCAGCTGATCGTTCATGATGACCACCGCCTCGCCGAACAGCGCGCCCACCTTGGTGCCGCCGATGTAGAACACGTCGCTGTTGGCCGCCAGGTCGGAGAGCTCCACATCATTTCCCTCCGCCTCCAGGGCGTAGGCCAGACGGGCTCCGTCCACAAACAGGTACATGCCGCACTCCCTGCAGACCGCGTACAGCTCCTCCAGCTCCCGCTTGGTGTAGATCGTTCCTAACTCCGTGGGGTGGGAGATATACACCATGCCGGGCTGCACCGTGTGCTCGAAGCTCTCGTCGTGGATGTGGCTCTCGTAGAGCTCCTTCACCTGCGCGGCGCTTATCTTTCCGTCCTCGGAGGGCAGCGGCAGCACCTTGTGGCCGGTGGCCTCGATGGAGCCGGTCTCATGGCAGTTGATGTGGGCCGTCTGGGCGCCCACCGCACCCTGATGGGGGCGCAGCGCCGCCGCGATCACCGTCAGATTGGCCTGGGTTCCGCCCACCAGGAAATGCACCGCCGCGTTCGGGGCGTCGCAGGCCTTTTTGATCAGCTCCGCCGCCTCCGCACAGTAGTGGTCCTCGCCGTAGCCCGGCGTCTGCTCCAGGTTTGTCTCCGCCAGGCGCTTTAAGATGCGCTCGTGAGCGCCCTCGCTGTAGTCACAATTGAAACGTATCATAGTATGATTCCTCCTCTTAATTTCAATATCCGCATTGGATGCGGGTTTTATTCTCTTTTATTTTTTGAAGGCCCGCGCCTACCTCCTGTATGCGCAGTCCACCTTCCCGCAGGCCTCGCACCCTCTGACATCGCAGCGGTGCGGCTTGCGGCTGATCCCCATCACCGCGGTCACGGACTTGGTCGGCAGCATGAGCAGGCTGTCGGTCAGCTTGATCCCGATGCGCTTTCCTGCCTCCAGGGCGTTTAACAGGGACGGCTGGCATGCCAGCGGAAAATCCCCGTAGCCGGGGCTGAACCGCGGCCGCAGATATTCCCCCGCAGCCTCGTACTCCTCCCGCAGCTCCCCGCAGACCTGGTCACAGTACTCCTCGATCATGGCCACCGCCGCGGCCTGCATGGCCACCGCGCGGCTCATCTGAAGCACGCTGTATTTTCGGATCAGGTGATCCGCCCCGGTTCCCAGAGTGGCGGCGAACACGATAATCCCGTGGCAGTCCGCCAGGTTTTTTGACAGGCTACGGCTCTTCACCGAAAAACAGCCGCCGTCCACCGTCCCGTCCTGCCCCAGGGACAGCGGGTACACCGCGGTCAAATACCGCGGCTCGCAGGCCTCGCCCAGCTCGCCGAGGCACGCCTCCACAAGCCCGGCCACCGCAGGGTCCGCCTCCCCCTTGCAGCCCATGTAGCGAAGCACTTCCCTCCGTCTCACTGACGCTGTATCCATCATCGGCACACCTCCGTCTCCCTCACATCCCGGAACCTTTATCCCAGGATCTCGGACAGGTTCTCCTGGATCTTGGCAGCCACATCGGGCTTGTTCATGGAATACACGTGGATTCCATTGACCCCGTTGGCGATCAGGTCGATAATCTGCTCCGTGGCGTAGGCGATCCCCGCCTGCTTCATGGCCGCCGGGTTGTCCCCGAACCGGTCCACAATGGCCTTAAAGCGCGCGGGCAGGTAGGTCCCCGACATGCCGGTGATGCGGCTGATCTGCCGGGCATTGGTCACGGGCATGATCCCCGCGATCACGGGCACGGTGATCCCCTTCTCCCGGATCCGGTAGAGGTAGCTGTACAGGATGCTGTTGTCAAAAAACATCTGGGTGGTCACGAAATCGCAGCCCGCCTCCACCTTCTCCTTCAGGTAGTCCATGTCCACGGACTTGTTGGCCGACTCCACGTGCCCCTCCGGGTAGCATGCGGCCCCGATGCAGAAGTCCCCGCCGGACTTGATCTCCCGGATCAGCTCCGACGCGTAGCGGTACTCCTTCGGCGTCTCGCCGTCCGCCGGGATGTCCCCGCGCAGCGCCAGCACGTTCTCGATGCCCCGCGCCTTGAGTTCATCCAGAACCTGGTGCACCTTCTCCCTGGTGGACGACACACAGGTCAAATGGGCCAGCGGCGTGACCCCGTACTGGTCCTTTATGGTGGTGGCAATGTCCACCGTATACCGGCTGGTTCCCCCTCCGGCCCCGTATGTAACGCTCATAAACGACGGCTTCAGCTTTGCAATCTCGCTGGCCGCCCGCTCCACGGATGCGTAGGCATCCTCCGTCTTCGGCGGAAACACCTCGAAGGAGAGGGTCGGCTTGCCCGCCGCCAAAATATCCCGAATCTTCATGTTGTCATACCTCTCTTCCTTATATTAAAAGGCTGCTTTCCCTCTTTACTGTGGGAAAATCCGCCAATAGTACCAATTATAAGGAGTTGCGGGGCATCTGTCAATCGTTGCAAATTGCGATGGGAATTTTGTTTTGGAATTCTTAAGGGTTTGTTAATTGAGAAAGCGGGCGGGGGTGTGGTAAGATGGAAATACTTGTAATAAAAAAACATTGCTTGGAGAAGGTCAAAAGGAGCGGTTATGAAAAAATGGTATTGTGTTGTTTTGACGGCCGTCATGCTGGTGATGGGTTCATGCACAGCGAAAACACCGGTGGCGGGCGGCGGGACGGCGGGCGGCGGGACAGCGGACAGCAAGACTACAGGCGGAAAGACTGCGAATAGCAAGACTGCGGGCAGCGAGACAGCGACCAGCGGAGGGACGGTTATTGTATCGGAGCCGGTAACGGCGGATCCGCTTTTCGGCGTGGGCGAAAAAAGACCTGCGGACCAGCTGCCCGATCCGCTGACCGAGTACATGAATCTGGTAGAAGGCTACCTTGACAAGGCCGTGTTCCGGGCGGCGGACGAGGCAGAAGTAAGCGCGCTGTCGGACAGGCTCCAGGGCCATTACCAGGTAGTCGGGCGGACCGACGGTGGGAATCTCAAATACTACGTGGCAGTCCGGCGCAGCAGCGCGCCGGTGTACGCGGATTACAAGTCGCTGGACGTTGGCTATCTGGACGACCAGCTCTATATCGGTTACTATAACAAGGACGCGGACCCGGTCGTTCTCTATGAGCTGGACGGCTACACGCTCCTTGACATGCCGCTCGGATATGACACGGGACTTGAGTGTTTCTGTCTCGGCGTCAAAAGCGCGGACGCCGGGGAGGAGAACCCCGCTTTCATAAACGCGTTCACCCCAGACGGCCGGGACCTGCTGGACTTTATGAGAGGCAAACCGGAGCTGTCCTTCTACGAGGAGGGCTCCCCTTTCGTCCAGTTCTACTATCAGGACGAGGACACGATCAAATTTTCTTCTGAGCCATACCCCTGCTCCCTGGCCCTCACCGGCACAGAGCAGGCGGAAGTCCTCCGTAAACTCTCCTCCTCCCGGGCGGAGGACGGGGTAGAGACCTTCCAGGAAGCCCGGAAATTTCTGCACAAAAAGGGACCGGTCTACTCCCCGGGACTCTCCCTGCTCATGGACGGGCGGCGCTATCAGGTATCCGGAAACATAGATTTTCCCGGCTACCTGCTCGTCTCCTCGGAGTCCGACGGCGAATTTTTGTCTCTCGAATACAACGAGGAGATCTATCGTTTTTTGAGGGAAAAGGCAGAGTCCGCCGTTGACACGGACTACGGATACCCGGATCCCAAGTGGTTTCAGACGCCGCTTAAAAGCGCATCCATCACCTTTCCGGAGTTCACGGATACCCCGGGAAACAGCCCTGTGGAGCTGCGGACGCAGACAATCGAAGACCGTGAAAAGCTCGAGGTCCTCGCCAGACTCATGGACCGGGCGGTAAGCGGCGGGGACAGCTACGGCTTCTTCGCCTGCCCCTACACGGCCCCGCTTGATTTTGTCCGTGAGGACGGGCAAACGCTGCGCGTCTTTGTGGCAACCGACTCCTGCGACAGCATGGCGTATGAGGGAAGAGTCAGCTTTGAGTATGGAAATCAGGCGGATCTGGCCGCGGTGTTTGACGAGGCGATGAGTAAGAGAAAGTGAGGGGAGAGACATGATACAAGGAAAACAGGATCCTATTGATGATATGTTTGTTTCTTATATCGAACAGGCTGTGGCAAAATTGGCGCGCGGACAATACGCCGCGTTTCTGCAAATGTTTGACGACAGCCGGTTGTCCGAGGATGATCTGGTACTTGCACTGAGGTTTTTGGATACGGATCGTCCAATCACACGGGTTGACAACCCGCTTGAGGTAAAATCTTCGGAATGCCTGTTTGATATCGGGGAATTCAACAGCGGCAATGGATATTATATGGATTACTCTCTGACAACGGATGGGGAGTTAAATGATTTGACATTGTCCTGCGAGTTTTTAAAGGAAGGCGGCGGGTATTCCGTGTGCCTGTCAGATTTGCGTGCGATGTAGGGGGAATTTAAATTGGGACGGTTGGTTGTGCCAGGTTAAAAGCAACCTTCCGTCCATTTTATATACCATTCGGGAACAATTTTCGAAAGTCTGACAATCTCCCCACTTTTATATATAGCAATTCTGCCCGCTTTCATCAAATCTGCGGTTTTTCTCCAGTCTCCAAATTCTCTCAATATTTCATCTGTATTAACCCGCGGCATCGTATCCTGATAATGTGTTGTCCTATATAAAGTTGAATTTCTTCATTCAGAACCTCTTCTGGGCAATTACCTTCTTTTGCTTTCTCTGTAAAATAAAGTCGCTTAGCATCGAGAAAAAATCCTGTTCTTCCTCCGTCTTTGCGTTCAAGACCAATTCCATCGTTTCTTCTATATCCATATCTTTACATTCCTCATACAATTTTCTTGCAGCTTCAGCCTTCGACATGAGATTTTCCTCCTTTTCCTCGATTCAAAGCCAAGGTCGCGCTGAAAACCGATATTGTCGGCCTCTCAGCTCTCCTATTCGTACGAATTGTATCACCCATTATACAGGATAATAATCCAAAAGAAAAGGCATGAAGAAAATATTCTTCACGCCTAAAATATGATTTTCCCCCTAACGATTCACCACATTCACCGGCTCCCCATCCAAAAACGCCCTCAGATTCCCGACCGCGATCTCCATCAGCCTCGCCCGCGATTCTTTCGGCGCCCAGGAAATATGAGGCGTGATGATGCAGTTCTTCGCCCCAAGTAACGGGTTGTCCCCCTTGATCGGCTCCGTGGACACCACATCCAGACCCGCCGCATACACCTTCCCGCTGTTTAACGCGTCCGCCAGGTCCTGCTCCACCACCAGCTGTCCACGGGAGTTGTTCAGGATGATCACCCCGTCCTTCATTTTCCCAATATTTTCCTTATTGATCAACCCTTCCGTGTCCGGGAACAGCGGGCAGTGCAGCGAGATCACATCCGACTCGCGAAACAGCGTATCCCGGTCCACGTACTCCGCGATGGCCCGGCCGCTCTCGCTCTCATACTTGTCATTGGCGATCACCCGCATCCCGAGGGCCTTCGCAATCCGCCCCGTGGCCTGGCCGATGCGCCCGAATCCCATCACTCCCATGGTCTTCCCCGCCAATTCAATGAGCGGGTAATCCCAGAAACACCAGTCCGGATTTTTCTCCCAGGCCCCCTCGTGCACCGCCTGGTTGTGATGCCCGATGTGGTGGCAGATCTCTAGCAGCATCCCGATGGCGAACTGCCCCACCGCGTCGGTCCCGTAGCTGGGGACATTCGCCACCGGGATGTTCCGCTCCCTGGCCGCCTCGATGTCGATCACGTTGTACCCCGTGGCCAACACGCCCACAAAACGTATGGACGGGCAGGCCTCGAACACCTCCCGGGGCAGCGGCGTCTTGTTGGTATATACCGCCTGGGCATCCCCAATGCGCTTAATAGTCTCTTCGATCCCTCCGGTGGTCCGGTCGTAGACAGTCAGCTCTCCCAGCTCTTCAAGTCCCTTCCAGCTCAAATCTCCCGGATTTTCTGTATAACCGTCCAGCACAACAATCTTCATGTAACTCTCTCCCTTTCCGCCGCGCGTTTATCCCGCGCGGTCTTTCCCTCATAGTTTACACCATCGCCCAGGCTTTTTCAATCACGCGTTTTTTCCTGCGACCACCCAGTGGGTGAGAGCCGGGGGCACCTAACTAAACTACCAACCCAAAAAAGATCCCCCCAAAGCTCATCGCCCTGGCTGGACCTTTCTTCTTCTCCTCTTCACTTTTCTCACCACCACCCCGTCCCGCTTCACGCGTATGCGGTAGATGATCTGTAAAAACTTTCCAGCCTCCGCCCAGGCCTCCCGGCTCTCCGGGAACAAATCCATACTCATCTGGAACACATGGAACATCCCCTCGTAGACGGATACCCTGCGCCGCACCCCGGCTCTCCCGGCCTTCTTCGCGGCGGTCAGCGTGTCGCTGAGCATCATCTCCACGCTACCCACCTGGAACAGCATGGGCGGTAGCCCTCGAAAATCCCCGTACACCGGGGAAAGGTAGGGATCCTTGGGGTCCGCCTCCCCGATGTAGGCGGAGTCGTAGAGCATGCTCTCCCGGGTGTTCCCGAACAGCGGGTCCAGCTCGAAGTTGCTGTCGTAGCTCTCCCCGCCGCAGGTCAGATCCGCCCAGGGCGACATCAGAATCAACCCGCCCGGCAGCGGCATCCCATGGTCCCGCAGGTACATGGAGAGCGCCAGCGCCAGGCCGCCGCCCGCCGAGTCCCCGGCGAGCACGACCATATCCGGCCGGTAGCCCTTCTCCTCAATCAGCCACCGGTAGGCGGCCACGGCATCCTCCAGGGCGGCCGGGTACGGGTGCTCCGGCGCCACCCGGTAGTCCACGGTCAGCACATCCCCGCCGTAGCTCAGCTTAGAGTAGCGCACCGCGAATTTCCGGTAAATATTCTTCATGGGCCCGATGTAGCCGCCCCCGTGGAGCTGCATAATCACCCGCCCGGTGACCACGCCCTCGGGCCGCAGGTACTCCATGGGGAAGGCCTCGGTCTCGATGATCTCGTACAAGTAGCCCGCCGGGCAGACCCAGGCCGGCTCCACCGGGTTCTTGCG
This sequence comes from uncultured Clostridium sp., assembly GCA_900555045.1. GTDB lineage: Bacteria > Bacillota > Clostridia > Lachnospirales > Lachnospiraceae > Enterocloster. Next base: position 29,523 of record USJW01000024.1, read on the forward strand.
AAACTCCCCGGTCTTAAAGGGCTTCCCCAAAGATGTCTCCGTCACGTCGTGTATCATGTCGCGCATCAGGGCTCCCCTGACGCTTATGCCTTTATTTCGCATGGTCCCTCCATTTTCGCGCCGGGGCGCGGCAGTGTTTATAGTTTCGAATCACAGGTGAAATCTCCGGATCAGCTCATTCTTCACCCTCCGGTCCCCCAGAAGCACGGTCATGGTCAGAATCAGCACGGACAGAATCACCGTGATGATGGCCATCACCGGCTGGGTGATGAATCCCGCGGCCCAGAGGGCGATGGGGATGAAGGAGAACAGGGTGATGGCGATCTGGTACATAAAGTAGCTCTGCCAGTTCATCCGGTTCACCAGAATGAGGAATACAATGGCGATGTCCGCAAACAGGATGGTGCTGGGGATGGCGTAGTTCACCGACCACCCCTGGTACCCAAGCACGTGGTCCGTCACCAGAAGGAGCGCCTGCATGCCCAGGGTCTCGATCATCAGGGATTTCCCAAGGTTTGCGTGCCGCAGCACCGAGTACCGCACGGTCAGCGCCGCGTATCCCATGCCGAGGATGGCGATGGCCGACCACCAGAGCCCCGAGTAGGTGGCCAGGTTGACCACCCCAACGATCACGGCCGCCGCCAGCAGCACACCGTAGAATATAAAGGACAGTCTTCTCCACTTTTGGCTGTCATATCCGATTTCGGGGTAGTTCTTCCGATCTGCCTCCGGCATAGCCACCCCGTTGCTCTCAAACTGCGCTGCAGCACCGTCCTCCCGCAGCTTTCCGAAAAATCTGTCCTGCAGGCGCGTGTCCCCGAACACCGTGGTGAAGGAGATCATCATGTCCTCCCCGTAGGAGCAGACGCCGCACTTGGCGGGCTGACGCTTTGACACACCGATGATCAGGTGGAAGTCCTCGATCTCGTCCCGATACTCCGGATCGATGGATATGGGTCCGATATTGGATAAGGTAATGGTATGAGCCCGGTCGTTGCGCCTGAAAATCATACCCAGCGCCAGCCACTTCACACAGAGCGGGATGATCCGCACATACCACTTCTTCTCGTTGGACACGTTGTAGGAGATGGTCTCCTCCAGCTTCTCCTTCACGATCTGTTCGTCCATCTGCTCACTGACCTTTTTTAAGATCTGCTCAAAGGGCTCGTGGACCTCGGTGGGCCGGTAGTTGATGGCGGTCACCGCAAAAAAATTGGATATGGTCTGGGATCCGAAGAAGGCACGCAGGTTGATGGGGAGATTCACCCCGATGGGGCGGTCCGACGGCTGTCCGTCCAGATACTCCTCGTAGATGGACCAGATCAGGCAGGCGGCCAGATATTTTGTGATGCTCACCCCGTAGCGGCGGCAGGCCCCTTTTAGCTCCGCCACCTTCACGCTGCCGTGGATCACGTTCTCCGCCCCCGGCTCCAGCTCCGCGCCGCTTAAGCGCACCGCCCGGACCGAGCTGTAGCGCTTGCCGGGAATCTTCTTGTAGTGGCGCAGGTAGCTGTCCTCCACCTCGCCTGCACAGTCCTCGCTCAAGTGTAAAAGCTCCCCCGCCTGTCCACGCCGCAGCTGCAGATAGCGGTAGGTCAATTCCCGGATAAACTGCACCGCGCCCATGCCGTCCGTGACCGCGTGGAACACCTCGAAGTGGATCCGGCATTTATAGTAGGCCACCCGGAACAAAAACAGCTGGTTGCTCTTGGGATCGATGTAGCGGCAGGGATAGCCGGTCTCCCGCTCGATGAGGGGCGTTCTCTTGTTGCTCTCAAAATAGTACCAGAAAAAGCCGCGCTTCATCTTGACCTGATACGCTTCAAAGTGCGGGAGCACCTCCTCCAGGGCCTGCTGGAGCAGCTGTGGCTCAATCTCCTCCCTGAGCGTCACCGAGATGCGAAAGACATTGCTCAGATTTTCATTTGCGATCAGCGGGAATATTTTTCCGGTGTTGTCCAGGCGGCGCCACCACTTTCCCTGCGGGTTTTTCTTCATATCATCCCGACCTCTTTCCTTCTCTGCCTGCGGTTCTTTTATTCATAGTATTCCCGGCCGTCCTCCCGCATATTTGCGGCAATTTCTGCATGACAGCCGGGATCAATACACCGATTATAACGGATGCCGCGGCAAATGACAAGAAGGGTTCCGGCGGGAATGGCCGGAACCCCATCATAACCGTTTCTTGTTCAATATTTTCGCCGGTAAATCTGCTCTCCCCGGCCATTTTCCAACCTACAGCTTGGAGTATCCGTAGCTGTTCACCAACGCGTCAAGCTTCACTCCCTGGCGACAGTAGGGGCAGTCGCGGTAATCGTAGGCCTGGTAATCCGGCAGATCCCGCTTGCCGAACACGCTGTTGATGTGGATCCCGTCCATCTCCTCGAGCGCCGAGAATATGGCCGAAATTCCCTCCAGGTTACCGCCGTAGTAGCGGATGCACTCGATGGCCTTTGCGATGGTCTTTCCGGTGGTGATGCTGGCCATCAAAAGTAAAATGTGTTTGCCCGCGATCATGGGCTGGGTGTTCTCGCGGAAGATCATCTGGCTGTTGCTGTTGAACTCAGGAGCCAGCACATAGATGGTCTGGTGGGCATTCTTCGACATCACCCCCGCATTGGTCAGGGCCTCCGCCAGGTACGCCCCGATGATCTGGGTCCCGTCCAGGCAGACGATGGTGTCCACCACCGTGTCGTACACGTACATCCCCGCCAGGGCCTCGGCCGCCAGCCGCGCCTCGCTCATCCTGGCTTTTATGGTTGTCACGTCCAGATAGTAGTTGATATGTGAGTGGTTGGTGGCAAAATGCCCCGGTGTGATTTTCAGAGGCACGTGGTTGTTTGTGGATGTGATCTTTACTGTCCGGTTATCCATAAATACCTCCTGTCCGCGGCCGGCGAGAACCCATCGCAAATGGCCGCTTTTCTTTTATTATACTACGGACAGGGAGGCCACCACAAGAAATTTCCGCAATTCTTTTACACCCGCTTGGTCGCCCGGGGCAGATTCCAGCAGTAGCGCGTCGCCAGCAGACGGATCACCACCACCAGGCAGGCGCTGACCACCACAGCTAAGTCCCCGTCCGTCCACTCTAACAGGTAGGTGTACACGATGGCCCCGATGATGGACGCGCATGCGTAAAAGTGCTTGCGCAGTATGTACGGCGTCTGCCCGGCCATGATGTCCCGCAGCACGCCGCCGCCCACGCCGGTCAGAACCCCCAGGAATACCGCCAGGAACCGGTAGTCCCCGTATCCGGCTAACACCGCGGTGTTGATTCCGGTCACTGTGAAGGCGCCCAGGCCCACGGCGTCGAATATGTTCATCACCCGCTCGTACATCTCAATGGAGCGGCTCTCCAGAATCCGCTGGTTGAGGCGCACCACGGTGAACAGCGCGATCACGGTCAGAAAGCCCACGATCACGTACACCGGGTTCAAAAACAGCGCAGGCGGCACATTCCCAAGGATAATGTCCCTCAGCATCCCCCCGCCCACGGCGGTGGTCACGCCCAGCACCACCACGCCCAAAAGGTCCAGCTCCTTCTTGATGGCCACCATGGCGCCCGAGGATGCGAACGCCACCGTCCCGATCATCTCTATGATAAAAAATATGGATATGTTCTCCATTTTCCTCTCGTTCCCCCTTATAATCTGTCTGGTCCAAAAGGATGTTAGCCGAAAAACGGAGGCCTGTCAAGCCTCCGTTTGAAAATTGCTGTAATTTATCAGTTCCCGCAGGCGATTTGCCTGCGCCTCGATCTCCTCCATGGCGCGCCGGTTGATGATCCCCGGCCTCATGAGCGGAATATCCGCCCCCAGACGGTCGTCCCCGCGCCCGTACTCCAGCGTCACAATCCGCGGCCTGCTGCGGGAGAGCACCTCCTCAAGGAGCCGGTAGCCCGCCTCGTCGATCTTCACGTGGGCCATCATCCCTCTGGCGTCATGGATCCAGCCGTTTATGTGGATCTCGCAGAGCCGCTCCAGCGGCAGGCGCCCGATGTACTCCCGCACATCCATGCCCAGAGCCAGGGCGGAGCCGTAGGCGTGGCTAATATCCAGTAAAAAGTCCGCGTCCGCCTCCCGCACCGTCTCGCAGATAAAGTCCGGATCGATGCAGCAGTCGCTGTAAAACATATCCGAATACGGATTGCCGTCCACATTCTCCAGGGACAGAAACTCGAGCGGCCCCAGCGCCTCTCTCAGCATGTGGATATGATCCACAATGATCGCTTTTCGCCGCTCCCGCGAAAGCCCCGTGTCCCCGCCGCATAGGTGGAGGGAGATCCCGCGGATTCCCGACAGCTCCAGGATCCGGCTGGTGAACGCCGGCCGAAGCCTCTGCACAAACTCCGGCGCGCCGATGTCGTTGTCCCTCTGCCCCAGGCCGTGCAGCAGCAGGCGGATCCCCATCCCCCGCAGGCGCTCTGCCATCCGGCCGTACTCCGTCAGGTCCGGATCGTCGAACACGCCCATCTGGAACCCCAGGGCCGGGTACTTAAAGCAATCCACCTGGATTCTCCCCGAGGCAGCTAACGCTTCCGCCTCCGGGAAATAATTGCAGGCGAGAAGAATTCCCGTCAAATCACGCTCCATTTATCCCCCTCCCCGCGTTTTCACACGCCTCTGCGATCCATTTTTCAAACCAGGGCTTGGGCTCCTCCGACGCCTCGTAAGCCTGACAGAGCATCCGGTAGACCTGCGGATAGCTGGCAGACGCCCGCAGCAGATCCGAGATCTGCGCAGTGTACAGCGGGAATATTTTCAGGCCGTTCACCTGTCTCGCCCCGTCCTGGCTGTAGTACACCATATCCTTGCGCAGCCGGAAATCCGAGATCACGTTGTAGTTCACATTGGTGGACGTGAACACGCAGTAAGCCTCCCGGTCCGGATGCGCCAGCGCGTAGTCGCCCAGGTGGCGGGAAACCGGCTCCATCTCCATCCGCCGCTGGCCGCTCTTGTCCGACAGCGTGGCCTCGATGAGCAGCGTGTGGTTTGGATAGTCCCCGGTGGCCTCGTACTCCCAGACGATGTCCGCCTCCCCGCCGCCCGCGTGGGTCCTCGGCAGCAGGTCAGCCTCCAGCGAAAGATTCATGTAGTCCAGCACATCGCCCTTGCAGCCGCTGATCCGGTACCAGGCGATGGCCGTCACGTACTCGTAGATGGTGGGAATATCCGCGTTGTCCGTCACCAGATGGTGGATCTGCGCGTCCTTCCGCTCCTCGAACAGCGAGAACAGCTCCACCAGGGCCGCCGCCGTGAAGCGGGTGTCCACCATGCGGTTGAACCGCTCGTACCGGCGCTCCTTCAAGATCCGCTTCGCGGCCGCGCTGTCCGTCACGGTCACACCGACCACCTTGCTTAGGTTCCGGTACAGCGTCCCCTCCTCCACCGCAAAGCAGGGAGCGATCTGCTCCAGAGGCACATCCTCCTCCAGAATATCCGAGCGCGTGAACGCCAAATCCCTCAAGTCGGACTCCGCCTCCTCAAAGAAGCAGCCCGGCAGCACATCTAACTGCACCTTCCCGTCCTCAAAGATCACCACGTCCGTCACCTTGAAATACCGGCGGTTTAGGTCAAAGTAGTCGGAGAGCGTGGCCTTGGCCTTGATCAGGTGCATGGCCTTAAAAAACTCCCGCTTAAAGGTCTCCTCGTCCGCCGCGCGCAGAAGCGGAATGTCGTTCAGCACATTTAATCCCCGGCTTCTGGCCGCGGCCTCGGTGCTGGTCTTAAAGAGCAGCTTTCTCCATGCGCCCCCCACCTTTGCGTTCTTGAGCTTCCCCGTGGCCGCCAAGAGCCGCTCCGGCGCGCTCCCGTCCCGGTAAAACACAACCCGCTCCAGTTCCCGGTAGATCGCAAAGTAGGGCTTGTCGTAGGTCTTGCTCTTGCGGTTGATTCCAACCGTGCAGATCAGTTCCTCGCTCACCGGCTCCGACAGGAGCAGTTGTAGCGCCGCCTGGTAGTTGTCCTTTCGAAGCAGCACCGACAGAATAATATCGTCGAACTGCTGCTTCCCCGCGCGGCACCTGCCGATCTCCTCCACCACCCAGTCCGTGGTCTCCCTGTCCACGCACAGGGGCAGCAGGTAGGTGAACTCGTCGTTGGTCAGGTAGCCCAGCCTGGACACCACGTACAAAAACACCACAAACGGGCGGACCGTCTGGCCGTCCACCTCGTTGGAGGTCTTTAGCAGCTGTTTTAAGAACACAAAGCTGTCCTTCGGGATCTCAAGCAGGTTGTCCGGCGCAAAATTGCCGCTGCGGGAGATCTCTAAGAGCGCACGCCCCGCAGGCGTCACATTCCGCTCCTCATCCATCAGGCCGATGTCCTTAAGCCCCGAGGTCTTCTGTCTGGCGTCCTTGTCCGGGCGCGGCGCGTCCCCGCGGACAAACCCGTTGGCCTTCAGATAATTATAGTAGGCGGCCTGAAATGCGCTGTTGCTGTTCCAGGACATGCCCCGGTTCTCCGGCAGCGCCCGGAAGCGGCTCATCATCTCCAGCTGCCGCTCAATGTTCAGGTTGAACTTGTCCGTGCGGTAGCTGGTGGTGCCCACGGCAAAGCAGTAGCCCTTAAACGAAATATCCGCCATATCAACCTCCGTAATTGACCACCAGCACCTCCTTGGTGGCGCCGCCCCGGTCTTTTATGTGATAGTTGGAGTTGGAGTAGCTGTAGTCCAGCGGGATCATCCGATAATGCCCCTCATGGAGCTCTACCCACTCCTTCAAAATCTCATTTTTCCTCCCCCGGCTCTCCACCACGTTGGACAGCGCGAAGCGCATGCCGCAGCCGTCCACCCGGTCCAAGTAGGCCAGCAGGTCCCGCTCATCCTCCTCGGTCCAGCCGTTCTGCTCGTTGTAGGTGGCGCAGGTGATCAGGTAGGGGGGATCCACGTAGAAGAAGGTGTCCCTCGAGAACTCCTCCGGCCGGATCTCCTTAAAATCCAGGTTGGAGAACCGGTAATCCCCACTCTTTAGCCGGTCCAAAAACATGGACAATTTCCGCTGCATCCTGGGGTTAAAATCCCGCTTTCCCACCGGCAGGTTGAACTCCCCCTTCCGGTTGAAGCGGATCTGGTTGTTGAAGGAGTAGACGATCAGCACGTAGAGCATCAGATAGTAGGTGTCGTCATGCTCCTTCCTCCCGTTGAAGGCGCTTCGCAGGGCCAGAAACGGCTCCCTGTTGTAGCCACCGAGGCCGTCCGAGGAGCTGCCGCATTGGTAGTAGGCGTAGCCCTTCTCCCAGGACCGGGACAAGCCGAACCGGTCGATAATCCGGTTGATCCCGTCAAACACCTGCTCCTTGTCAAGCCGCCCGAACACGTCGAAGAGGCGCACCAGATGGCCGTTGGTGTCGTTGAACAGCACCCGGCTGGCCGACACGTTGATCCCCACATTGCAGCCGCCGCAGAACAGGTCCACCACCTGCCCCGCGTCCTTCGGGAACAGCGGCAGAATCTGAGGCAGCAGCTTGAATTTGCCGCCCGTGTAGTTGAGGGGCGAGGGGATCACCTCCCGCTCCACCGGGTTGCACACGCACAGAAACAGCCGCTCCTCGTTCTCCTTGATGTCCGACTTTCCCGTGGTGAACGCCTTGTAGCTCTCCGAGTAGACCGTCACCTTCCCCTTTTTGCCCAGAATCCGCCAGATGTCCTCGTCGCTGATCTTGGCGTTGGAGCGCTCATCCCCCTTCTCCGCCATGTTGTTGTAGGAGAGCAGGATGTAGCGGGCCTTTATGTGGTCCACCAGGTCCTCGAAGGCGTCGGCCGCCTTGGTGGTGCAGTAGTCGCTCTTTAAGGCCGACCGGTCCATCTTCCGCGCCACGCCGTGGACCGCCGGCTTCTCCCAGCGGGCAACATTTTCCAGTAAATGGTAAGCGTCGCAGTACTGGCGGGAATTGTAGGGCGGGTCGATGTACACCAGATCCGCCTCGATCTTCTTCACCAGCTCGTTGGTGTCCTCATTGTAGCAGACATTGTTGGAGGAGAGCTCCGCCTCCGGCACCGGGAGCGAGAGCTCCAGATGCCGGTCGAACACCGCCCCCTTGCGGTAGGCGTCGTAGTGGCCGCAGGTCTTGGCGATCTTGTCCATGGCGTAGAGCAGGGAGGTGATCAGGAGGGCGCGCTCCCGCTCGTTGATCTCCCCCTTCTGGAACAGATTCTCGATGTTCTCCCGTATGTACCCGATCTTGGCGCAGTCCCCCCTGGAAAAATAGGTGTCCGCGAAGTTCTCGGTCATGTAGTTCTCCTCGTCCACCCGGAGGCTGTTGTAGTCCAGAATCAGGTCCACCAGCTTCTCCTCCGAGTAGGGCTGGCTGTCGAACCAGGCCTTGTGGCAGATGTAGTTGCTGTACATAATGTCGTTGGTGATCAGCTTTTTGTCCGTGAACGCGGATGCGACGGCGCCGGTGCCCGCAAAAATATCGGCCACCGTGCAGATTCCCGGGCACTGCTCCGCCACCACCCGGCGTATAAAGTCCAAAAGCTTGTACTTGTTGCCCAGGTACCGCCGGTTGTTGATGCGGATCGTCCGGTAGGACTCCTCCTTCTTCTCCTGCGGGGGCACCTTGCGCTCATTTAGGACCCTGCGGACCGCCTCGCAGACCTCCCGGTTCCACACCGGCCTTCCGTTCTCATCCAGCTCCACGTGGAAGGCGTGATTATTTTTCAGATAATACAGATAGGATCTGGAAATGTCCAATTCCCTGGCGATCTGCGTTGCCGTCATCTCCATGATTTTCATTCTCCTCATGCAACTAAAATTCAGCTCATATTGGACATTATACCCTAGAGCACCCATTAAAACAAGGGGATTTTTGCAGAATTTGCGAACGTTTGTTCTGATAAATGGATGCTTTTTGCACCAGGCTCGTTTCATGGCCCAGCATCCAAAAAGCAGGCGGGCCCGGGCATTTACTGCCCAGAATCCCCGCCTGCAATCTCCGACGGTTACCTCTTCACTTTTTTGTGGACGTTGCGGATGGTCTTTTTGCTTTTGCCGGCGGCAGCTTTCTCGGCTGCTCCGTTTCTCCCAGCCGCCACAGCTTTCCCGCCCGCGCTCTTTCCATCCTTCCCCACAGCATTATCCGTTTTCGGATAATACCCATACTTCTTCTCCCCGTTTCTCGGCCGCACCAGGCATTTCCTGTCATAGCCGATTAAATCCGTCCGGCCCGCCCGGCGCAGCGCCTCCACCACCAGGTCGTAGTTGTTGGGGTTGCGGTACTGGATCAGCGCGCGCTGCATGGCCTTCTCATGGGGATTCACCGGAACATAGACCGGCTCCATGGTCCGCGGGTCATATCCAGTATAGTACATGCAGGTGGATATGGTGGACGGCGTGGGATAGAAATCCTGCACCTGCTCCGGCATATAGCCCAAGTCCCGCAGATACTCAGCCAGCTCCACCGCCTCCTTTAGAGTGGAACCCGGGTGGGAGGACATCAGGTAGGGGACCAGGTACTGCTTGAGCCCCAGCCGCGCGTTCATCTCATTGTACTCTTTCACGAACTGCCGGTAGACGCTGTTCCCCGGCTTGCCCATGCGGGTCAGGACCGGGTCCGCCACGTGCTCCGGCGCCACCTTCAGCTGTCCGCTGACATGGTACTGGCACAGCTCTTTTAAGAATTTCCGGCTCTTGTCCGCCAGCAGATAGTCAAAGCGGATTCCGGAGCGGATAAACACCTTTTTCACCTTCGGCAGGGACCGCAGCTTGCGCAGCAGCTCGATATAATCCGAGTGGTCGGCGTTTAGGTTGGCGCAGGGCTTGGGGTACAGGCACTGGCGGTTCGGGCACGCGCCCTTGGTCAGCTGCTTCTCGCATGCGGGGAAGCGGAAGTTGGCCGTCGGGCCGCCCACATCGTGGATGTAGCCCTTGAAGTCCGGCTCCTCCGTGAGGAGCTTCGCCTCCTCCACCAGCGACTCATGGCTCCTGGCCTGGATGATCCGGCCCTGGTGGAAGGTCAGCGCGCAGAAGCTGCACGCGCCGAAGCACCCGCGGTTGCTGATCAGGCTGAATTTCACCTCACGGATGGCCGGGATCCCGCCGAGCTCCTCATAGCTGGGATGGTAATTGCGCATGTAGGGCAGACTGTACACCTCGTCCATCTCCATCTGGCTTAAGGGCTTGGACGGCGGGTTCTGCACCACGTAGACGCCCTTGTCGTAGGGCTCCACCAGGCGCTTGCCGGAAAACGGGTCCGTGTTGCAGTACTGGGTGTAAAAGCTCTTGGCGTACTCCTTCTTGTCCGCCAGCAGCGCCTCGTAGGACGGCAGCAGTTGGTAGTCGTAAACGCTGTCCAGATCCTTGGTCTTATAGACCGTCCCCTCGATGAAGGTGATGTCCTTCACGTCAAGCCCGCTCTCCAGCGCGTCGGCAATCTCCACGATGGAGCGCTCGCCCATGCCGTAGGAGATCAAATCCGCCTGAGAGTCCAGCAGAATGGAGCGCTTCACCTTGTTGGACCAGTAGTCGTAGTGGGCCAGGCGCCGCAGGCTGGCCTCAATCCCGCCGATGATAATGGGCGCGCTCTTGTAGACGGAGCGGATCAGGTTGCAGTACACCACCGTGGCGTAGTCCGGCCGCTTCCCCATCTCCCCTCCCGGGGTATAGGCGTCCTGGGAGCGCCGCTTTTTGGACACGGAATAGTGATTCACCATGGAATCCATGTTTCCGCCGGACACCAGAAATCCCAGTCTCGGCTCCCCGAGCACGGTGATGCTCTCCTTGTCCCGCCAGTCCGGCTGGGCGATGATTCCCACCTTGTAGCCGTGGGCCTCCAAAATCCGGCTGATGATGGCATGGCCGAAGGACGGGTGATCCACGTAGGCATCGCCCGTAATATAGACAAAATCACATTGTTTCCAGCCCCGGATGTTCATATCCGCCCGGCTGATCGGTAAATAATCGTGTATCATGTGTCACTCCGTTCTGAAATTCTATGCGCAGGCCGCGGCCCGCCGGTTTTCTGGCCCGTTATCCACCTGACTCATATATTTTTTCCTGCTTTTCCACCAGATTCATGGGGGATATCCACCTTATTCACACGTAGAATGCGCCCGTGAACCGCGGCGGTTCCTGGCCCGGGGCACGCGGCGCCTCCCGCCCCATGGCACGCGGCGCCTCCCGTCACGTCTCCGTCCACGTTTCCCGTCTCAGCCCCCGCGGCGCCTCCCGCCAAATCCACACCAACCTCAACCACCGCCATGGTAATAGGCTGCCCAAACCGTCTCGGCCCGCAGCTGCCCGGGTTGAGTGAGACTCTCCCATTCTCCCGCTTCTCCTCGTACCGGTGGGAGTGCCCGAAAATCACAAGATCCGCGTCCCCCAAATCCTCCGGCAAGTTCTTTCGGTTGTGAACCATAAAAATATTCAGCCCGCAGACCGCGCCCGAGAACGTCTCCGGCAGTCCCTCGGCCCACTCCTTGTCATTGTTTCCGCGCACAACAAAAAGAGGGGCGATGGCCTTAAGCTCCTCCAGAATCTCCTGCCGGTTGATGTCGCCTCCGTGCAGAATCACCTGGCAGGTCCTCAGGATATCCCTCACCTCGTCCCGAATCAGCCCGTGGGTGTCCGAGATCACGCCGATTCTGTAAATCTGCTCCGCCATAGGGCGCTCTCCTTCCATTTCCATAGCCAAACGGCGCATTTCGCCGCTTTCCCCAGGATTCTGCCCGCCAGGAACCACGGCATTCGCTTTTCCGCCCCGGTCCCTACCCCAGCAAGCGCTTGCTGATCAGCACCAGGATCAGCAGGAAAATGAAATAGAGCACTTCCCGCAGCGGGTTCTCCACAAAGTCGTCGATCAGGCGGTCAAAGTTCGTCCTCACATGTTCCCTCTCAACCTTCTCCTCCAGCTGGTCCATGGTCATAACCGGCCGGTTCTGCTCCTCGTCGTACGCCCGCCGCCGGGTCTCATCCGACAGCACCTCGTAGGCCTCCGTAAGCTCCATGGCCCGCGCGCCCTTAAACGCCCGGCCCTCCCGCTCATACTCCCGCTTCTCCCTCCGAAACGCCGCCTCGATCTCCTCCGCGGTGGCCTCGGTGCGGATCCGCAAAACCTGATAGTAACCGTTCTTTGTCATACCGCTCCCCCGCTCATGCTCACTTGTGGTACGGTTCCCCCGCAGAAATGCGATAGCTTCTGTAAATTTGTTCCAGCAAAACAACCCGCATCAGCTGATGCGGGAAGGTCATCCGCGAAAAACTGAGGGCGCAGTCCGCCCGGGCCATCACCTCCGGCGAGAGTCCCAGGGAACCGCCGATCACAAACGCGATCTGGCTCTTTCCCTCCACGCCCAGGCGCGCCAGCTTCCTGGAGAGCTCCACCGAGTCCAGCATGTCCCCCTCGATGGCCAGCGCAATCACGTAGGTCCCGTCCTTTATGTGGGCCAGGATGCGCTGCCCCTCCTTCTCCTTGATCTGCGCCTCCAGAGCCTCGCTGGCCCCGTCCGGCGTCTTCTCGTCCGGAACCTGCACAATCTCCAGCTTGCAGTAGCGGCTGAGGCGCTTTGCGTACTCCTTCACGGCGTCCTCAAAGTACCGCTCCTTAATCTTCCCCACCGTTATCAGCGTGATCTTCATCGCCTAAAACTCCAGAATCATGTCATACCAGACCGCGCCGCCGTGGACGGACTGGGAGATTCCCATGTTGACATACCCGAACTTCTCGTAGTAGTGGATCAGACGGTCCTTGCAGGTCAGGATCAGTCCCTTCTTTCCCCGCTCTCTTGCCGTCTCGATCAGCCGGTTCATCAGGTCCGCCGCCACGCCGCGCCTGCGGTAGGGCTCTATGACGTCCAGCCCGAAGATGCTCTGGTACGCCCCGTTCGGGTTATGTAAGCCTGTATTTTCAAACATCTCGTCCGCGATGGTCCGTTCATCCGTCACCGCCCCGTTGATAAATCCGATAATTTCGCCGTCACCGGCCCGCTCCGCCACCAGAAAGCTGTCCGGAAACGCCTCGATCCGCGCCTGTAAGCTCTCGCGCCCCGCGGCCTCCGCGGCCGGGAAGCATGCCGCCTCCACCTGTGTCAACGCCTCCAGGTCCTCCGGGCGCACGAAGCGGATCGTATAGTCATGATTGTCTGTACTCTGTCCCATTTTCTGTCCTCACTCAGCCTTTCACATGAAAATAATAACCCACGCCCCACTTGGTGTGCACAAATTTGGGGTCGCTGGGGCTCGGCTCAATCTTCTCGCGCAGCCGCCGCACATGCACATCCACCGTGCGCACGTCGCCGCTGTCCATGGCCCGGTTGCCCCACACGTAGGTCAGAAGGGCCTCGCGGCTGTACACCTTGTTGGGGTTGCGCACCAGCAGCTCCAGAAGGTCGAATTCCTTTGCAGTCAGGTTGATCTCCCGGCCGCCGATGTAAACTCTGCGGCTCTCAGTGTCCATCTTCAAATCGCCCGCGCCGATCACATGGCTGTTCTGCTCCTCCTTGCGGTTTCTGCGGTTTTTGCCGCTGCGGCGCATGATCGCCTTGATCCGCGCCTTCACCTCCAAAATGTTGAAGGGCTTGCTGATGTAATCGTCCGCGCCGTACTCCAGGCCCAGAATTTTATCCATATCTCCGCCCTTGGCCGTCAGCATGATGATCGGCATGTCGGAAAATTCCCGGATCGCCTGGCACACCTCGTAGCCGTCGTGCTTCGGCAGCATCACATCCAGAAGGACCATGTCGTACTCCGTCTTCTTGGCCAGCTCGATGGCCTCCTCGCCGTCGTACGCGCAGTCCACCTCCATGCCCTCCTGCTCCAGACTGAAACGGATCCCTTTCACAATGAGTTTCTCGTCGTCTACCACTAATATTCTTGCCATTCCAATTCCCCTTACTCTATCAATCAAGCTTTTCCGTCCCGGAAAAGCACCTTTAAGCCAGCGCACTCTATGTATCAGGCCAAAGCACGCAGTGAGACTCCGGGCGCAGGACCATACTGTCCCGCGTCCGGAGCGCACGCCCGGTGGATCGATCTGTCGTCACACCGTGATGGAATCCTTGATCTTCTGAAAAGCAGCATCCTTGATTCCGGAAATATTCATGATATCTTCAATCTTCTGGAATGGTCCGTAGGTCTCCCGGTATTTGATAATGTCCTCCGCCTTCGCCTCGCCGATCCCTTTCAGGGTCATAAGCTCCTCTTTCCCGGCGGTATTCAGATTTACCTTGCGCTCCGCCCCTAAGGGGGAGGCATTCAGACTGTCCGCGGCAGCGCCCGGCCGCCCGGGATTCGCCGCCGTCCGGTCTGCCCCTGCGGGTCCGGACTCAATGCCCGTGTTTCCGGTCTTCTCCCACTCCTTCGCCTGGCTGGCGGTGGGTACCTCGATCTTCATTCCATCGGCAATCTCCCAGGCAAGGTTCAAATACGAGGTGGCCGCCTCCGGCCCAAAGCCTCCTGCCCGCTCCACCGCCTCATAGATCCGGCTTCCCGGCTCCAGCGCGTAGACGCCCGGGTTCACAACCTGCCCGCAGACATGTACGTAATATATCTCGTGGGAGTCCTGTGCCGCCGCGGGGGCGTCGGGCTGGGAGAGGGCCTGCAGGTTCTGTTCTCCAGCGCCATGCTCCGGCGCTCCCGGGCTTTCGCCCGCCCCGTCCGGCCGCAATTCAATCCCACGTTCCAAATCACCGGCGGATTCTGTCTCCCCGCCGGATTCCAATTCAAGAATCATTTCCGTTCGGTCTGCTCCCGGGCCGCCGCTGCAGCCGTAGCAGACTCCCGCGGCCGCCATTCCCAGGACAACCGCCGCTGTTTTCACGCGTTTCAGTGATTTCAGATTCACCTTCAATGATCTCCCTCCTCCGCGAGCAGGGCATCATCTCAGCCTGATATTACTATTCTAACGAAATACCCGGGCAAAAACAAGCCCTATTTCCGGAAAATAATAATTCCCGCCACGGCCACGGCAGCCCCGATCAGCTTGCGCCACTCGAAATCCGCCTTGTCCACGCCGAAGAGCCCGAACAGCTCGATGCAGTAGGCCACCACGATCTGTGAAATCACGATCAGTATGGAGGCCTGGGCCGGGCCGAGCCCGCTCATGCTCTTCACAACCGTGTAGGTGATGAGCGCTCCTAAGATTCCCCCCAAAAGCACATACCGTGGCGTCACATCCATGAGCCCGCCGATCGGCTGTCTCCCCGTGAAAAGCCAGATGGCCACACAGGTCACAAACGCGGTGAGCTGTACCCATCCCGCGGCCACCCACATGCTGGTCTGATCGGTGACCTCCGTGTTAAACACGCCCTGAACGCTCATCAGGGCACCCGAAATCAGCGCTATGATTATTCCCATCGTCCGTATTTCCTGCCTTTCCCATATTTTTCAACAGGTTTAGAATGCCCGGACCGGGCCATTTCTATGCAGGTCGTTTCTATGCAGGCCGCCTCTTTACAGCCCTTTTGTTCTGATGTATAATCACAGGTATTCCGGGCAGCCGCGTAGCTGCGGATTTTCCGCACCGGGCGGCCTCCCAAACCACAGGAGGCTGAGAATGCAGGATTTGCTACAGCGCTTTTTTCAGGCGTCCGCGTGGCCCATGCAGACACCTGCCCCATATTCGCCGTTTCACCTGATCTTCACGGCGCTCGGCGTGCTCGCCGCCGTCTTTGCTGCCAGAAAGCTGGCAGCCGCGCGGGCGTCCATAAGGCCCGGCCGCGTGCTCTTTCTCTGCGGCCTCATTTTGGCGGCCAGCGAGCTATACAAACAGGGCTTCCTATATTATAATGTAAACGGCGGTTTTTACGACTGGTGGTATTTCCCATTCCAGCTGTGCAGCGTGCCCATGTACCTCTGCCTGGCCATCCCCTTCCTTCGCGGGAAGCGGTATCTGCGCGCCAGGCGGGCGGTCCTCACCTTCATCCAGGACTTCGCCCTGCTCGGAGGCGCGATGGCGCTAGCGGAGCCCTCCGGTCTCATGCACCCGTACTGGGCGCTGACCGTGCACGGGCTGTGCTGGCATTTCATCCTGATTTTCCTGGGCCTCTACTGCGCGCTCAGCGGGGAGGCGGCGCGGGAGCCGGCGGGTTTTCTCTCCGTACTCCCACTGTTTATCGCCTGCTGCGTGATCGCCACCCTGATCAACGTGGCCGCACACCCCTACGGGGATGCGGACATGTTTTACATCAGCCCCTATTATCCCAACGGCCAGATCGTCTTTCACCAGATCGCCCTGCAGATCGGCGTCACAGCGGGCAATCTGATCTATCTGACCGGCGTGGCCCTTGGCGGCTTTCTCTGCCACCTGGCCTGCGGCCGTTTAAAGGGGATATCATAAATTTTTAATACCAGAGAGGAGAAATCAATCTATGTCAGAGGAAACAACCAAAGACCGGGCAAGCCTGGCCATCGAGTACCATGACAAGGGCTACAACTGCTGCCAGTCCGTCTGCTGTGCCTTCAAGGACAAGGTGGACTTGGACGAGAAAACCCTGTTTCGCATCACCGAGGGGCTCGGCCTGGGAATGGGCTGCATGGAGGGAACCTGCGGCGCCATCTCCGCTGCCGCCGTGCTGGCCGGCTTAGCGCACAGCACCGCAAACATGGAAAAGCCCAACTCCAAGGCCGTCACCTACAAGTCCTCCAAGGCCTGCCTGACCGCCTTCAAGGAGCAGAACGGCACCGTGATCTGCCGCGAGTTAAAGGGACTTAACACGCCGGAAAAGAAGCCGATCCGCTCCTGCCCGGACTGCATCCGGGATGCCGCGCGCATCATCGAGGAAAACCTGTTCGGCGATTCCGGGCAGTAGCCTCCGGGAGAATCGCCCTGCATACTTTCCCCCTGCCAGGGGGCCAACGTAAAGAAATTAAAGATATTTTGAATATTGCGCAGAAAAACCGTAGCTTTTACGGTTTTTTTGTTATACAATCGATTCTGCTTTAAACATAACACTAAAATTTCAGAGAGAAAGCAGAAAAGAGAATTTTATGACAGCAGAGACAACCAGCACAAGCGATGCAAAAATCCCCTTAGCACCGCCCCACAAGGCGGACACCGCGGGCGCGAGCCTGAGTGAAAAGGACGCGGCGTTCCGCGAATTTGTACTCCACGAGAACATGTGGCGGGTGGTATTTTATGTGTGTACCCCACTGGCCCTGTACCAGAGCTTAAACCAGCTCTTCAAAATATTCGACTCCATGATGGCGGCCCACATCAGCGCGGCCTCCGTGTCCGCCGTGGCCTACCTCTCCCAGATCAATCTCATGCTCTCCGCCCTGGGCGGCGGCCTGGCCGTGGGCGCCAGCATCAAGGTCAGCGAGGCGTACGGCGCCGGGGACTATCTGTTGGTGAAGCGGCGCGTCAGCACCCTGTTCGCCCTCTGCGGCATACTGGGCGCAGGACTTTTGGCCGTGCTGGTGCCGTTCGCCCCCCAATTTCTGCAGCTGGCCCGCACGCCTGAGGAGTTCATCGCCGAGGGAACCGTCTATTTCACTCTGGACCTCTTCGGCATGGTGCTCAACTTTTTTAACAGCGTCTACATCGCCGTGGAGCGGGCCAGAGGGAACTCCCAGCGCATCCTGTACTTAAACATGGGCGTCATCGCCGTGAAGCTGAGCCTGACGGCCCTGTTCGTGTACGTGCTGCACTGCGGGATCAACATGATCGCCGTGGCCACCATCATCTCCCAGCTGGTGCTTTTGGCGGCCGCCGCCCGGAACATGAGCGGGCAGGGGAACGCCTTCGGCTTCTCCTTAAAGAGCATCTCCCTGAAGCGCCGGGTTGTGCGGCCCATGGTCCTGCTCTCGGTGCCGGTCATCGCCGAGAAAATGGCCTTCTCCTTCGGCAAGGTGATCATCAATTCCATGAGCACCGTGTACAGCGCACTGACCGTCGGCGCGCTTGGAATCTCCAACAACATCGGCGGCTTCACCACCAACCCGCAGAACGGCTTCCAGGAGGGCGGCTCCGCCATCATCAGCCAGAGTCTGGGGGCGGGCAAACCCCGCCGGGCCTTGGACGCATTCAAGTGCGTGCTGGTGGTGTGCGTGCTGATCGGCGCGGTGTTCATGACCGCCTCCCTGGTCTTTCTTCCCCAGCTCAGCGCCCTGTTCGCCAGCGGGGATCCCCAGTTTCAGCGGATGATCTGCACCATCTACCGCTGCGAGGCCATGGGCGCCATCCCTCTGGGAATCAACGCCGCGGTCATGGCCCTGCTCTACGGCTTCGGCAAGACCCGCGTCACCCTAGATCGGAAGAGCGTCGTGTAGGGAAAGAGTGTAGATCTCGGTGGTCGCCGTATCATTAAAAAAAAAAAAAAAA
>USJW01000025.1 GCA_900555045.1 uncultured Clostridium sp.
TTTTTTTTCAAGCAGAAGACGGCATACGAGATGACGTCAGTGACTGGAGTTCAGACGTGTGCTCTTCCGATCTGACTTTATTGGATCACATCGACTTTGCGCTAAAACGGGCGGGAAAAGGGCAGTTTATCCGCAGCCCCCTGACGTGGGAAGTGAAGAAATTCTACCCGAGGCATTTCCAGATCGGCCAATATGCGCTGAAGCTGTTAAACGAGCGGTTTCATGTGGAATTTCCGGAGGATGAGGCGGTGTCCATTGCGCTTCATTTTGTGAATCTGCAATCGGAGGAGCCGAACCTGAAGGAAGCCATCGAGGGCATGCGGGTGTTAAAGGACATCCTGTCCATCATCCAGTACCACTACAATATACGCCTGGACGAGTCGTCCATGAACTACATGCGGTTGATCACCCATCTGCAGTATTTTATCCAACGCCTGCAGATCGGACAGGTCTTTGAGGACAACGACAAGGCGTTAAATTCCCAGGTAAGGCTTCTCTACCCCGCGGCCTATGAGTGTGCGGCGAAGATCCGGGCCTATATCAAAGAAACTTTTAAGATTGAACTTACGATAGATGAGGAAACCTATCTGATCCTGCACATACACAGGGTCACAAACCGAGCGGAAAGAAAGGAGTAAAAGAGATGAAGTATCAGGCATTTAACGAAGAGATCATCCGGTTAGTGGGCGGCAAAGAGAACGTAAGCGCTGTGGTACACTGCATGACAAGACTTCGTTTTACATTGAAAGACCGGAGCCTCGCCAAGACAGATGAGATCAAGGCCATGGACGGGGTAATCGACGTGGTATCCAACGACGTGGCATATCAGATCATCATCGGAACCCATGTGGCGGAGGTACACGAGGAGTTAATCTCCATGCTGGGAATCAGCAGTGCAGCGGAGGACGATAAACCCAAGGCAAAGAAGAATCCGTTCAAGGCGGCGCTGGATTTGGTGTCTGAGTCCATGACTCCCTTGCTGGAGCCCATTATCGCCGCAGGTATGCTGGCGGGCCTTCTGTCGCTGGTGTCTCTCACCGGGCTGGTGTCGGCGGACAGC
Organism: uncultured Clostridium sp.; assembly: GCA_900555045.1. Taxonomy (GTDB): domain Bacteria; phylum Bacillota; class Clostridia; order Lachnospirales; family Lachnospiraceae; genus Enterocloster. The sequence goes on from USJW01000025.1 coordinate 1,061, forward strand.
CCCACATACGTTGTGCTGGATTCCATCCGGGGGGCGGTGTTCTTCTTCCTTCCCGTGTTCATGGCCATGGCCTGCGCGAAGCGCTTGAACGCCAGCCCGTACCTTGCAGTGGCACTGGCGGCGACCCTGCTGTCCTCCACCATCAACGGGGTGGAAGGCCTCAGCATCTTTGGAATTTCGCTCCCGACCATCACCTACTCCAGCACGTTTATTCCGATTATGCTGGCCGTCTGGTTTATGGGGCATGTGCAGGCGTTCTTAAAGAAGGTCATCCCAAACCTGCTTCAGTATTTCCTGATTCCGGTGCTCACCCTGGTGATCACTCTGCCGGTCACCCTGCTGTTCTTCGGACCGATCGGAACCTGGATCGGAGAGGGAATCAGCTTTGTGTGTAACTTCCTGGCCAGTACCCTGGGCAACTGGAGCGTGGTGGCCTTCTACGCCGCAATCCAGCCGTTCCTGATCATGATGGGCGCCGGAAACTTTATTATGCCGGTGATCATGGCGTTCCTGGCTGAGATGGGCTACGATCCGCTGTTCCTGGCTGCCTGCACCATCTCCGACATCGCCGTGGGCGGCGCAATGTTCGGATATTTCCTGCGCGCCAAGGATCCGAAGCAGAAGGAACTGTTCGGTACGGTCAGCTTCTCCGCGATTTTAGGCTGCACGGAACCGGCCGTGTTCGGTGTGTTTGTAAAATACCGTCGTCCGTTCCTGGCTGTTATCTTCGGCGGAGGCCTCGGCGGACTGTTTGCAGGTCTGATGAAGGTCAAGACCTACACCATGGCGTGGGGCCTGGCCGGGCTTCCCTCCTACATTGGCGTGAATGATTTCAACAACTTCTACTACATGATTGCAGCCGTGGTCATCGGATTCGTGGCCGCCGCAATCGCGGGATTTGTTCTGTGCGTGCCGGATGGCGATGGGCAGAATGCCGGAAAAGCCGGATTCAAGTTTGGAAAAGCGAAAGCGGCCGCAGCGGAGGCGAAGGGGCAGGAAGAGAAGGACAGCGCGGCGGACAAGAACGCTACGGCGGACAAGAACGCTACGGCGGACAAGGACTCTGCAGCGGACAAGAATTCTGCGGGGCTCGCGGGGGAGCTTATTGGCGCTGTGGCTGAGGGAACGGCGATTCCGCTCTCCCAGGTGAATGACAAGGCATTTTCCAGCGAAATCATGGGCAAGGGAATTGCGGTGAAACCGGCCGCGAATCAGGTGTACGCGCCGATCGACGGCGAGGTGGCATGCTTATTCCCCACGAAGCATGCGATCGGAATCAAGAGTGATTCCGGTGTGGAGCTGCTGATTCATATCGGAATCGACACGGTTCAGCTGGACGGAAAGCATTTTACAGCGCATGTGGAGCAGGGACAGCGCGTGAAGCGCGGACAGCTTTTGGTGGAAGCGGATATGAAGGCCATCGAGGCAGAGGGGTACGACACCACCACCATGCTGATCGTCACAAACACGCCCCAGTTCCTGGATGTGATTCCCACCGCAGCGGACAAAATCGGGCCGAAGGACGATTGCCTGCGCATTGTGTTTTAGAGAGCTTAAAGGAGGTTTGCCAGAATGAGAGAAGACTTTTTGTGGGGAGGCAGCATCGCGGCCCATCAGTGTGAGGGCGCATGGCAGGAGGGCGGAAAGGGAACCGCGATCATGGACCTGGTGACCAATGGCACCCATGAAATTCCCAGGGAAATCTGCAAGAGCGTGGAGGCCGGAAAGCGTTATCCCTCCCACAAGGGAATTGATTTTTACCACCGCTACAAGGAGGACATCGGGCTGTTTGCGCAGATGGGCTTTAAGGCCCTGCGCATCTCCGTGGACTGGTCCAGGATTTACCCACTGGGGGATGAGGCTGAGCCCAACGAGGAGGGACTTCGCTACTACACCAGCGTGGTGGACGAGCTGATCGCCCATGGGATTGAGCCCATTGTGACCTTGTACCATTTTGAATTGCCCTACCATCTGGTGACGGAGTACGGCTCCTGGACGAACCGGAAGCTGATCGACCTCTACCTGAGATACTGCGAGACCATGTTTCGCGCCCTGAAGGGAAAGGTGCGGTACTGGGTTACATTCAATGAGATGAACCACATTGACCCGGCCACGGAGGCCTCGGACATTTTCACCTACATGATCGCGGGATTAAAGTACTCCGAGATGGAGAATCCCGGAGCGACGCTCGCCACGGTGGGCTATAACATGACGGTGGCCGGGGTGAAGGCCGTGGAGCTGGGGCACCGGGTGGACCCGGAGAACCGGATTGGCTGCGTATTTGGGCTTCAGCCTGTATATGCCTACAATTGCAGGCCGGAAAACGCGTTCCAGGCGTTCAAGGAGATGTACCGGGATTTTTACCAGATCGACGCCATGTGCAACGGGTGCTTTCCGAGATATAAGCTGAGAGAGTACGAGAAGATGGGCATCGCGCTGGAGGGCGTGGAGGAGGACCGGGCCGCGTTCGCAAACGGGACCATCGACTTTATCGGCGTCAACTATTATTCCTCCAGCGTCGGCCACCATGAAGGGGAGAGTGGTGAGGAGACGCTGTTTGGCGGAGTGCAGAATCCGTATCTGGAGCAGAGCAAGTGGGGATGGGCCATCGATCCCAAGGGCCTGCGCTATCTCCTGAACGCGGTGTACCGCAAGTATGGAAGACCCGTCATGGTGACGGAAAACGGGCTTGGAGCGGTGGATGTCCTGGAAAAGGACAAGACCGTGGACGACAGCTACCGGATCGAATACTTAAAGCTCCACTTAGAGCAGCTGAAGCTGGCGGTGGAGGAGGACGATGTGGAGTGCCTGGGCTATCTGATGTGGGGCCCCATCGACCTGGTCTCCGCCACAACCGGGGAGATGAAAAAGCGCTACGGCTTTATCTACGTGGATCAGAACGACGACGGGAGCGGAACGGGGGAGCGGTACAAGAAGAAATCCTTCGACTGGTTCCGGCGGGTGATTGAGAGCAATGGGGAGAGTTTATAGATGAGATTGATCGTTGAAGAGGATTATGACCGTCTCAGCGAGACCGCGGCGCACATCCTGCTCGGTGAAATGTACCAGGACAGGCGGGTGAATTTGTCCATCACGGCGGGATCGAGCCCTGTGGGTGTTTACCGGATCGTCACTGAAAAAATGAGGTCGGACAAGAGGGCGTTTGAGAACGTGCACTTCTACAACTTTGATGAGATTCCCGACGCGGACCATGAGGACGGAATCACGCTTGGCAGCTTAAAGGAGCAGTTTTTTAAGCCGGCGGAGGTTGCGCCGGATCATATCCACGCGCTGACCATGGAGAATATGCGCCAGATGGAGCAGAGAATCCTGGGGACGGAACCGCTGGATCTGATGCTGATCGGATTGGGAAAGGACGGCCATTTTTGCGGCAACATGCCGTTTGTGGCGGAGTTTGACAAGGCCATCTATCCGATCGCAATTGAGAAAAGGTATCCCTGGTATTGCGAGTTTGAGGCGATATTTTCGAGTGAGGACAAAATCCCGTCCCATATGGTCACGATGGGGGCGGCGATGCTCATGAAGGCAAAGCGGCTTCTTCTGATTGTCAACGGGGAGGGCAAGGCGGAAGCGCTGAGGCGGATGTTGACGGAGGATATCAGCAACCAGTTCCCGGCAACCGTGCTCCGGCTCCATCCAAACCTGTGTATCCTGGCGGACCGGGAAGCGGCAAAGCTCCTCTGAGGAGAATCATAGGAGATCGACAAATAGGGCAGAGGGAGGTGTCAAATCGACTGTGAATCGCGCACAGGAGATTTGACACCTCCCTCATTGGCGTTTATTGAACAATCAATTTCTCATATTCCTCCTGCGGCATAGGCCGGTAGAACACATAGCCCTGCACGTAGTCGCAGCCGATCCGCTTTAGATATTCCACCTGGTCCATGGACTCGATTCCCTCGGCGACGGTCTTTATGTCGAATTTCTTCACCAGCTCGACGATGCCCTCCACGATGACTAAATCCTTGTTGTGGTCCGGGCCCTCGTCGAAGAAGAAGCTGTCGATTTTCAGCACGTCGATGGGCAGGTTTTTGAGCAGGCCCAGCGAGGAGTAGCCCTTGCCGAAGTCGTCGATGGAGCAGGAGAAGCCCGCTTTTTTGAGCTGGCCCACGGTCTGAAGGAGGAGCTTGGAGTTGTCGAAGGCGATGGACTCGGTAAACTCCAGCTCCAGAAGCTCCGGCGGGATGGCGTATCTGTCGCGGATTTCCACGTAGCGCTCCACAAAGTGCTGGTCGTAGAATTGAAGCCGGGAGACATTGACCGACACCGGCAGCGCCTGTTTTCCGGAGTCAAGCAGGCTTCGGAGCCACCGGCAGACCTCCTCGTACACGTACTGGTCCAGCTGGTCGATCATGTATTTTTTCTCGAATACCGGGATGAAACGGTCCGGGGGGATGATGGTGCCGCCGGGGGTTCTCCAGCGGACAAGGGCCTCCGCACAGCCGATTTTTCCGGCGGCGAGATTCACCTTCGGCTGATAGTAAACGGCAAATTCTCTGTTTTCCAGCGCGGACTGCATCCGGCTTTCGATGGCCTTCTCCTCCCACAGGTTGCTGCGGATGCTCTCATCATAGTATACATAGTTCTGCCGGTCGCCGGTTTTGACTGTCTTTCGCGCGAAGTTGGCACGGTCTAAAAGCCCGTCGATTTTTAAGAGCTCGACGACATCCTCCACGCAGCAGATCCCGCAATTTGTGGGGAGCAGCTGGCCGGTGTGGGAGGACTGCATAAAGTCGAGTATTTTTTTGTCTGCGGCGATTTGGCGCTCGGCCACCTCGCTTTTGTCCTTGTAGTGGAGGAGAAGCACAAAGTTATCCGCCGACACGCGGCCGCACAGCTCGTTTTCACGCAGTCCATCCTGCAGAATTTGCCCATACTGGGACAGAAGGAGATCGCCGTAGTCGTAGCCGAACACGTCGTTAATGTACTTAAAATCCGAAAAATCTGTGTAGACGACGGCAAAGCGGTCTGTCAGACTGTCCAGAAGACCCTGGGCCTTCTCCTTGAAGGTGCCGATCCGGTATACCCCGGTGAGGGCGTCACGGCGTGTCAGATCGTTCAATTTTTCATTCTGAAGTTCAAGCTGCAGCAGGTTTTTGGAGTTGGCCCAGAAGATGAAGACCCAGGTGAGAGACATGATCCCCACCATGACCAGGCAGATGGTCAGCAGGAAGCGCATCTGGTGGGTGGAGTAGGCCTCAGCGGAGAAGACGGTGTGGTTGGCCTGATCAAAGAAATCCTCGCTGAGTGTGAGGAGCGCCTGGCTGTCGGCGGTCCCCATGCGGTAGGCGGTAAGCTCCTCCTTGATCTGATCCCACATGAGCTCCAGCTTCGCGAGATCCTTTAGGTACTCCGGGTCCTTGGAGGACGGAAGCCCATATTTGGCCTCACCGCCCTGCAGCTCTAAGAGGATTCCGTCCAGATACTCGACGATGTCGTCGCTTGGCTGGCCGGCGAGCTCCAGCTTGACTAACCGCTGGCTGGCGCCGCGGACGATGCCCACATAGTTGATGAGCCTCCCGTTGGTTTGGGATTGCAGCACCGTGTGAATGGTGAGTCCGCCAAACAGGATGAGTGAAAAGAATAAAGAAATTAGTCCGCCCCGAAAGAATCGTTTCATAAGGATTATCCTCTGCATCCGTAGATTACCAAGAAAATATTGGTAATTCAATTGTACCAGAGGCCATATGCGATTGCAAGAATCGATAAAAAATAGATAAATTTTAACATTTTATTACCAGGCTGCGGGCTCCGGGACATAGGATTGCAATCCACGCCGTTCATGGATATAATGGTCCTATACGCGGGGAAATTTGCGGAAAATACAGACGCTGATGGGGGAGTTTTGACGATGAACAAAAAGCTGACGGACGATTTGTACCAGATCGTGAGGATCGTGGAGGGAACGGATCCGGAGAAGAAGTTTGACCTGGAGCTGATTAAGCCGTATCTGAATGAGTATATCAGGGTCCGTGAGGTGGCGAAAAACGATTACATCATAAGGGAGGAGGACCGGATCAAAAAGGTGTACTATATTATCCGCGGGATGTACGACATGAGAAGAACGTCGCTAAAGGGGCAGGTGAAGGTTCTGGCGAAGCGGAGGGCGCCCCAGTTTATCGGTATAGACAAGGCCGTGAACCGGAAGCTCCAGGGCGATTTTGGGAGCATCGCGCTGGAAAAGTGCACGATCCTGGAGATCCATCAGGACTATTTCGTGGAGTGCGTGAAGGCCAACGGGGACCTGGCCATAAAGGTGATTCAGAATCTCTCGGACAAGCTGGTGAAGACGTCGCTGGATGTGGATCAGCTGACCTTTAAGGACTGCAAGGGGCAGCTGCTGTTTTACATTTACCAGTACTGGAGTGAAAACAGGACGGACCAGGGTGCGTGCCGGATTAACGAGAAGAACAGCTACACCGCGGACAACGTGGGCGTGAGCATCCGGACCTTCTACCGGGTGAGGAACGAGCTGGAGGAGGAGGGCTTTATCTCGGTGAACAAGGGTTACATCGAGGTGAATGAGAGTCAGATCCAAAAGATCCGCAGATACCTGTAGCGGCGGTGAAAAAAATATTTTAAAATTCCCGAAAATGTGCCACGTGGCATTTCCGGTCATTGACCAATCCAATATGATAGTAGGCAGAAGATCACAGTTTGAGGAGGTTAATGATGGAAAAGAGACCCAATATTGTATTCATTTTGAACGATCACCAGGCCTACCACGGGCACGGGATGAACGGCAGCGCAGGCCCTCTCCGGCCGCATTTCGACGCGTTCGCGCGGGAGGGAATCAATTTTACAAACGGGTACTGCGTGACGCCCATGTGCGGGCCGGCCAGGAGAAGCCTGCTGACGGGACTGTACCCCCACACCCACGGCCAGGTCCACAACGAGAACGATCCGGAGTACAGCCACCAGGTGTACCTGGACAACCTGGCGGAGGCCGGGTATGACAACTACTACTTCGGCAAATGGCACGCCGGCCCGGGCTGCGCGTACGACCATCACTGTCAGGGGCTCTCGGAGACCGGGTACGGGAACCCGTACAACACGCCGGAGTATGACGATTATCTGAAGCGCAACGGGCTGCCGAGAGCGCAGCACCGGGTTGAGCGGATTTTCCGGCAGGACGATTACGACCGGAAGAACTATTTCCCCAAGCTCCAGGAGGGAAAGCTGTACCAGTGCGAGGACTTCTGGTGCGGGGAGCATGCCATCGGCGTGACGGTCACCCCCAAGGAGACCCACGAGGCCTTTTTCCTGGCCAGCCTGGCCTGCGACAAGCTGGAGGAGCTGGCGAAAAGCGGCGGCGACCGGCCCTTCACCCTGCGGGTGGACTTCTGGGGGCCCCACCAGCCGTTTTTCCCCACCCAGGAGTTCTTAGACCTGTATAACCCGGAGGAAATTCTGGAGTACCCCACCTTTGACAGCGAGCTTAAGGACAAGCCGAAGACACTGCACATGGAGGCCAACCGCCCCATCGGCGACGGCGAGAACATCATTTACCCCAACCCCATCCCCTGGAGCGAGTGGCAGAAAATTCTGGCCCACTGCTATGCCCACGGCTCGATGTTGGACGCCGCCGGGGGCATGGTGGTCCAGAAGATTAAGGAGCTAGGCCTGGACGGGGACACGCTCATCATCTGGTCCACAGACCACGGGGACGCGATCGCCTGCCAGGGCGGACATTTCGACAAAGACTCTCATATGGCCCAGGAGGTCATGCGCATCCCTCTGGCCATGAACTGGAAGGGCGTCATCCCGCCCGGACAGGTGTGCGACCGCCTGGTCTTCACCTGCGACATCCCCGTGACCATGCTCGCCGCCGTAGGCCGCACCTTCGCCAACCCCGTGGACGGAAAAAACCTCCTCGACCTGGCGCTCCCCCGGACCGGAGTCTCATGGCGCGAAAACCTCATGTGCGAGACCTACGGCCACGGCTACGGACTTACAATTATTGGAAGAATGGTCACAGACGGAAAATGGAAATACGTCTGCACCGAGGACGACCTGGAAGAACTGTACGACTTAGAAAACGACCCCTATGAGAAAGTAAACCTTGCCGTCCTGGGAGAATATCAGGATCAGAAGCAAAAAATGCGCACCCACCTGCGTGAAAATCAACGCGAGACAAACGACCCCGTCGATCTCGCCCGCCTGCTTCCCAAAGAAACAATCGGAGGAATTGAATAAAGCCTCCCCCAACAAACCCCAGCCCGGCCCCGCCGGTCCGCCCCCCCCTTTTTCCGTCTACTGTCTACTACATCCAGCCCGACATCCCCTTCCCTAGGGTGCGCCGGGCAAGGGGGCGAGACCGCCAGCTGCCGGACTGTTTTTTTGCCCTTTGCCCAACAGCAAAAGATATGCCCCCCCTGGGCTTATCGAATATAGAATATAGAATAAACAGTTCCAGCCTTTCCTTCCCTCCTACCCCCAAAAACTAATTCACTTCAATCGTTTTTCCGCGACTGCGCAGTGGGTGAGAGCCGGGGGAGGGAGGCGACTGTCGGAGCGGTTCGGAGAGTCTTGGGTGCAAGGGGCATGAAAAGGCGGGATGGCGCAGGTGCGTTCAACGCCCGGAGCCAGCGGAGGCGGAGGCGCAGCCATCAGGGCTGCGCTGGAGCTCGGAGCAGTGCCCGTCTTTTCATGCCCCTTGCGCCCTAGACTCTCCCACCGCGGAGACCTGGAACCTCCCTCCCCCGCTCCCCCGGCTCTCACGAACGGATGCATCCCCCCTATCTATACAACCTGCACAAATCCCCCATTAAATAATCGTGAAAAAAGTCGAATTCCCTTTGGTGTGCCAAATGGCATAGTCAATCATTTACCCCATCATGTAAAATGAAAGAAATCAAAGCCGGCGGATCAAAAAATGTGCGATGGAGGGTTATAAAATGGGCAACACCAGCAAGACAAAACACGACTACATAAACTTTGGAAAATACGCGATGGGCGGAGTTGGCTTCAGCATGACCAACATGATCGTCCTGTCCTATCTCACGTTTTTCTGCACAGACTTCTTTGGCATCAGCTCATTGACCGTGGCAGGCCTCATGCTCGTGACAAAAGTGATCGACGCGGTGACCGACCCGATCATGGGATTCATCGCGGACCAGACCCGGACCAAGAGCGGCCGCTACCGGCCCTACCTGATCTACGGGTCGCCGGTGCTGGGCGTGCTGATCTACCTGCTCTTCAGCGCCCCGGAGCTCTCGACGGCGATGAAGATCGTGTTTATCTACGCGGTCTACATCGCGTACTCCCTGGCCTTCACGGTGGTCGGAATCCCGTTCACCTCGCTGGTTCCCGTGCTGGCGAAGGACTCCACGGAGCGGACTATGGTGGTGTCCTGGAAAAACGTGATGATCCAGGTGGGAAGACTTTTCATCACCTCCTTCGCGCTGCCGATCGTGGAACTATTCGGCGGCGGGACGAAGGGCTGGGGGAGATTCGGCGCGCTGGTGGGCGTGATCATCACGCTGTGCTTCTGGTGCGTGGCCTGGGGACTGAAAAAGTACGACACCATCGACCTGGCGGTGGAGAAGCCGAAGGTCAACATGCTGAAGGAGATGCACCTGATCACGAGGAACAAGCCGTTACTCATGCTCATGCTGGCATTCGGCACGGACATGATCGCAAACTCCGCGCTCCTGGCCGTCAACATGTATTACTTTAAGTATGTGCTGGGGAGAGTCGATCTGGTTCCCATCACCTCCGTGGCGCTGACGGTCACCGGAGTGCTGTCCAACCTGGCAATTCCGTACATGACGAAAAAGTTCGGTAAAAAGCAGCTCTACTGGTATGGAAGCCTGTTTTCGATCCTGCCGCTGGCCGTGCTGCTCGTAAAACCGATTGTCCCCAGCTCCGCGCTCATTGTGCTAATCACACTGTTCGGCCTGATTTCCACTGTCCCCAGCGCCCTGGCATGGGCCATGCTGCCGGACTGCGTGGACTACGCCGAGTACATCACCGGCGTGAAGGGAAACGGAGTGGTGTCCTCCACCTTCTCCTTCATGAACAAATTTTGCGGCGCCATCGGTTCCTTCCTGGCAAGCTACCTGCTCGGAATCTTCGGGTTTGTGGCGAATCAGAGCCAGACAAGAAACGTGATCCTCGTGATTGTATTCCTGAGATTCGGCGTGCCGATCCTGGGGTATATCGCCTCGCTGGTCTCCATGTACTTCTATGAGCTGACCGACGAGAGAAACCTGGAGATCCGCAGAGCTTTAGACGAAAGGGCGTAAAGGTGCATTTTATGAAGAAACCCAATATTTTACTGATCACCACCGACCAGCAGCGGTATGACACCATCGCGGCCATGGGGTATGATTTCATGGTCACCCCCAATCTGGACCGGCTGGCGGCGGAGGGGTGCTGCTACCCCAACGCGTACTCCAACAACCCGGTCTGCATGGCGGCCCGGCACAATATCATCACAGGGCTGACCGCAAGGCATCACGGCTTCGACGACAACTATTTTGAGGAAAACCCGAAGGTGATTCCCTACAGCCTCCCGACCTTTCCCCAGCTCCTGTCGGACGCCGGGTACGACACGATTGCGGTGGGAAAGATGCATTTCCAGCCCTGCAGGCGGCACAACGGCTTCACGAAGATGGAGCTGATGGAGGAGATCCCGAGAAACCTGGAGGACGACGAGTACGCCATGTACCTGCGGGACCACGGCTTCGGGGACATCCAGAGCATCCACGGGATACGACACCTCCTGTACATGCTTCCCCAGCGTTCCTTAGTCGATGAGGAGCACCACGGAAGCTCCTGGGTGGCGGAGCGAAGCATCCGCCATCTGAGGGAGAACGGGGGAAAGCGGCCGTTCTTTCTGTGGAGCAGCTTTATCGCGCCCCACCCGCCCTTTGACGTTCCGGGGGAGTGGGCGGATCTCTACAAGGGGAAGGAGCTGCCGCCGCTAAATGTATCCAGGACGCCGATCTCGGAGCTGGCGGAGCAGAAAAAGTGCATCGCGGACTACCCAAACGGGGCATACCTCCAGCGGGCGCGGGAGCTGTACTACGCCTCCATATCCTTTGTGGACTACAACATCGGAAAGATTATCCAAGAGTTGAAGGATATCGGGGAGTATGACAACACGCTGATTCTGTTCACCAGCGACCACGGGGAGATGCTGGGGGACTGCGGGACGTTCCAGAAGATGCTGGCGTACGACGGCTCCGCCCGGATCCCGTTTATCGCCAGATACCCCGAAAAGCTGAGGGCGGGCAGCGTGGACCGGCGGTTCGTGGATTTGAACGATCTTCTGCCAACGTTTCTGGATATTGCGGGGGTGGCTTATCCAGATCCGGATATGCTTCCGGGCGAGTCGATTTTTATCATGGACGGGAAGAAGGACCGGTCGGTCCAGTATGTGGAGAATGGGCATGGGAGCAAGCGCTGGGTCAGCCTGAGAGACCGGCGGTATAAGTACAATTATTACTATGGCGGCGGGACAGAGGAGCTGTTCGACATGGAGCAGGACCCGGGGGAGACCACGAATTTGCTCTATGAAAACCCGGGGCCGGAGGCTCTGGCGGAAAAAGAGCGGCTTAAGGCCCAGCTGATCGACTATGAGAAGCGGTACGGGCTGGAGGGATGCGTTGTGGACGGCCGATTCGCGGTGTTTGAGAAGCCGCGAAGATTCTTCTACCGGGAGAATAACCCGCCGATGTTTCCGGGAAAACAGGACAGGGAGTATGTCAGCCTGGAGGAAGAGGTGAGGCGGGCTTTGAGGAAAGAGCCCGTGGTGAAGCTGGAGGAGCTGGACGTGAGGTATTTTGAGGAGAAGGGGACGATTGATGGGAAGAAGCTGTTTGGCGAGTGAGAAAATGCGGCGGTGAAGGGAGCGGACAAGAGTGCCGGAAGAGGAGTTTACTTCCCCCCTACCAGGCCTCTTCCCCAAAGCTCCTAACGATTATATCCGAAATCTCCTCCGCCCAGTGCGCAAACCGCAGGTCGTGCGGGTAGGCGAGGATTTTTTTGAATCGCGTGTCCTTTCCCAGTGGAATGATAAAATATCGGGATTTGGCGGCCTCGGGCAAAACGGATTCCGGGAGCAGCGTGATCCCGCGGCCCTCCTCGAGAAACGCAAACGCCATCATGAAGTCGTCCACCTCGTAGGTGCGATCGGATATGAGGCGGCATTTTGAGAGAATTTCATTCTGGAGCGGGCGCATGTAGGAATTTGGGCGCAGCAATATAAGCGGAAGCTGGCGAATATTTTGCAGTAGGGCAAACAGGACTGCAATATCGCCGGCTTCCGTGCGTTCGGGGAGAAAGGAGCGCGGGACAACCAGCACGAGGGAATCGCTCCCCAGGCAGTGCTCCACCAGGGTACTGTTGTTTAAGGACTGGACGCACAGGAGGGAAAAGTCGGCCAGGCCGTTTCTGAGGTACTCGAGGCCGGTGCGGGAATCCTGGATTTTCAGGCGGAACTCCAAATCCGGGAAGGCGCCGCAGAGCGCGGGGAGGCCGGTCTGCGACATCACGGCATAAAGGCTCGAGGCACAGCAGATATTGACCTCATTGCTGCTGGTGCGCGTGCTCTTGAGCGCATGGTAGGTCTCTGCTTTTGTCTGGATAATTTCCCGGGCGCCCTGGAGATAAATTTTGCCCGCATCGGTGGGGACCATCCGGTGGTTTTTCTGCTCGAAAAGTGTTACGCCCAAACTCTGCTCTTCTTTTCTCAGAGCCTGGCTGATCGCGGACGGGGAGATGTAATATTTCTCCGCCACCGCGGACAACGTGCCCAGCTCGTCCAGTGAGACGAGATACTCAAATGTGTTCGTATTCATCCTTCAGCAGCCGCTCCTTTCTCTGCTCTAAATAGTAGTCCGCGTAGCTGTGCAGGTAGCTTGCGCAGTCGGTATTTTTCATGATGAGGCGGATCAGGTACTCCTCGGCCTCGGACAGGTGATGTCCGCGCTGGAGCGCGATTCCCTGGTACACGATAATCCGCGGGTTCAGGGAATACATGGAGACGCGGTCGCCCGGCCGGTGATAGAAACGGGGCAGAATCGCCGCGCCCGCGCCGCTCACCACCATCTCGTACAGAAGATAAACCACATCCGAGGTGAAGATAATGTTGGATTCAAGCCCTGCATTGCGGTACATGCGCAGAATATCTTCCCCGTAGGAGGTGCCGCTGTTGTTGGCAAGAAGCGGTGTGTCTCTCAGCAGACTCAGATTGATGGACGGAAGATGGTGGAAATCGGTCTGGTCCCCCATCGGGTAGGAGAGCGGATGGTCCGGCGGGATCATCATAACCAGCTCCTCGTCGATAAATTTCATGTACTCAATCTCCGGGGTGCTGGTGGCGTTCGCCCCCAGAAAGGCCATGGACACTTTGCCCTCTGTGATGGCCTTTATGACCAGGGGCGTGACCCCCTCAAAGACAAAATCCAGCTGGATGTCCGGGTATTGCCTGTGAAACGCGGGATAGATCCTGGCGAAGGTGCTGGACCAGCGGAAGGGGCTGCCCGACAGGATAATCCGCTCGCTGGCGGAGTGCTCCAGCAGATTTATCTGACTGCGCATGCGCACCGCTGTGTTTAAACATTTGCGGCAGCCCTCGAGATAAATCCGGCCCGCGTTGGTCAGAACCAGCTGGTGGCTGGAACGGATGATCAGCTGGACGCCCACTTCATCCTCTGTTTTCGAGAGCCAGCGGGACAGGGTGGGCTGCGACACGTTGAGCTTTTTGGCGGCGCTTAGGATTGACCCGGATTCCGCGATGGCCACCATATACTGTTGATCCTTCAGGTTCATGGACAAGGGCCTCCCGTTCTGTGTTTACAGCCATATTACTATTACATTTGCTTAAAGTCAATATAGCCTAACGATAATTGACTATTGACCCGGAACAAAATATACTTAAACCATGAAAATGAGCGGAGAATTGAGAACATTGGCCGGCAATTGCTCGAAAAGCTCCAAATGCTTATTTCGATAAAGTATGAAAAATACTAAAACGTGTATGCAAAAGAAGGGGTATGAATATGCAGATGTATATCGTTCTGGCTTTACTGGTCTTTATGATTTTTATGTTCTTTACGCACAAGGTCCCTTACGGCGTGACCACGATGACGTGCTGCGTCGTCCTGGCGCTTACGGGGGTCATGGAATTAAAAGATGCCTTCTCCGGCCTGTCCAACCGGACGACCATCCTGATCGCCTGTATGTTTACCATTGCCTATGCCTTTGGAAAGACAAGCCTGATCAATAAGATCCGCGCGGGCATGGACAAAATCAAAGAAAAAAGCGGCCTGGCGTTTGTGATCTTCCTGATTTTGATCACAGTTGTCCTCGCACAGCTGATGGGAAGAACCGCCATCGTTTCGATCATTGCGCTGTTCCTTGTTTCGCTGGACGACGAGGACGAGATCTGCGGCTCCCGCATGATTTTCGTGGCCTTCTCCGTGCTGGCCGCATGGAGCCTCAAAATGCCGGTCGGGCTGGGCGCAACCATGGCCGCGACGGCAAACGCTTACTACGAGGGGATCATCACAAACCCTGAGTACATGCTCATGCCGATGGATGTATTTAAAGTGTCCATCATACCTGCGGTGGCGCTGACAATCTACGCGCTGTTTGCCTGGAAGCTGATCCCCAAAAACGCCCTCGACACCTCCGGGGTTAAGGAAGTGAAAAAGGCGGCGGAAATCTCCAAAAGGGATGAGACCATCATCAACATCATTTTTGTGGCGGTTCTTCTGGGCTTTGTTTTTGGAACTAAGCTGGGAAGCCTCATGTACGTGATCCCCGCGCTGGGCGTGCTGGCGCTGATCTACACGAAGGTTCTCTCCTCCAAGGAAGCGATCGACAACCTGACCGGGGACATGGTCTGGATGATTGCGGGCGTGCTTGTCATGTCGGACGCCATCGGAAAATCGGGCGTGGGCGATTTGATCGGCAACAGCATGATGCACATTCTCGGGGAGCACCCGTCAGGGGTTGTTGTGCTGGCCGTGTTTGCAGTTACCACCATCGTGATGACCACCTTTATGTCCAACACGGGCACTGCGGCGGTCCTGACACCCATCGCGGCCTCCCTGTCCCAGGTCGCGGGCATGGATCCCAGGGGAATCGTGCTGATCATCAACATCTCCGCGATCATGGCCATTGCGTTCCCTAGCGGGTCCACAGAGTGTGCGCTGGCATTCGCGATCGGCAGACATGAACCGGCTAAATTGTTGAAGTATACATTGCCGTATCTGGGAATCGCGGTCGTGACGCTGGTCATATCGGCGAGCCTGTTCTTCCCGGTGTACGCGTAGGTTAGAAATGGAGGCAAAAATGAGAGTTTATTTGGAAGAGCCGGCGGCCCGGAAGCTGCCGGATGCGGCGGAAGTGACCATCGACCGGAAACACTATTACAGGCAGTTTTTGCACGGATATTATCAGTTCGACTGTGTTGTATCGAAGGATGTAACCCGCTCCGCAAAATTCTATATCCCGGAGGGGAGCATTTACAACCAGCCGACCGTCATGGTTGGCGTGCCGGATCAGGTGAATACCTGGGAATTTATGGTGAAGAGCGGCTGGAAATCATTGGCCGACCGGTATGGGCTGTATCTGGTCATGATGGAGCCGGAGAACGGCGTTTGGGGAGACCCGGAGACAGAGAGGGAATATCTGAACGCCTTAAACAATGACCTTGCGCTTCGCCCGATGTTCTGTGCGTTCCAGGCCAGCTTCTACGGGGTGGGCTACGGGGCGGCGGCCGACGTGATCGGATACCAGAGCAGAAGAATGGCGCGCGCCTACGCGGCGGTGGCACTGCTCGGCACCAGGGGGATGACGGAGGCGGAGCTTGGGGCGATGTCTTCGATGATGACCCGGGTGCCGGGGGTTACCTGCAGCGAGGTCCAGTGGCCGGTGTGGCTGGCCTATGAGGAGGAAAATGAGGCTGTGAGGCGGGAGATCGCCTACTATAGAAAGGCCAATCACAGCAGGGAAACCGGGGCGGTATCGGGAACGTGCACCGTCTATGAGCCGGAGAAGGGCGGCGATGTGGATGAGCACTGGTGCGCGAACGTGGTGGCCGACCGGACTTCCTGGGAGGCGTGTGTCAATGAAGCTTACAGTGAGAGAATTTTGACGGAGCTCTTTGACGGCCTGTACCGGTATCCGGGCAACAACAACGGCGCGCTCAGAAAATGCGGGGATATCTATGAGAGAGGGTTCCGCAAGTTTACCGCCGATGTCTGGGGCGGCTACTACCCGGACCGCCGGGACACCTACCGGAGAGAGTGGTATGTCTACGTGCCGGAGAGCGCGAAGGGAAAGGAAAAGGTTCCGTGTGTGTTCGTGTACCACGGAGCGGGCGGAAGCGGCGATGAGATTGCCGACCGCATCGGCTGGAGCTATGTGGCGGACCGCCATGGGCTGATTCTTATCATGCCGACCGCCTCCGAGCCCAACGAGGTCCGGGATATCAGCGATATCCGCACGAACAATATATTCCGCGCCATGTGGAACTGCGGAAGCCCGCAGCCGGAGCGGCCGGATGATTTCCTGTTTGTGGACTACCTCTATCAGTGGGTGACGAGCGAATATCCGGTTGACAGGACCCGCGTCTACGCCAGCGGGCAGTCCTCCGGCGGCATGATGAGCTGGTCCTGCGCGGCCTACCGCCCCGGCTACTTTGCGGCGGTGGCGCCGTTCTCCGCAAGAAACTTTGACTATGAGGCCATTGTCAACGGACTGCCGGAGAACCCGCCGGTGGAGGGCGCGCTGATCGGAATCACCGCAAATCTGGCGGAGAACGACGCGGCATTCCCGGGCGGCTTCCGGCAGGGGCAGAAGATGATTGATTACTGGTGCGAGCGCTATCACCTCACGAAGCGCTGGAGCGATTACTCTTATATGGATGGGGCTAAGAACTGCAGCTACAAGGAGGGCGCCCTGACGCACTATGTGTTTGAGACCAAGGAAGGCGTGCCGCTATTACATCTCACGGAAACCGATGTCAAGGCGCACGCCGCGTTCCCCAGCGAGTGCGAGATGGTTTGGAACACATTCCTTTCCAAATATACGAAAAACCCGGAGACCGGGCAGCTGTATTATGAGGGGAAGGAAGTATCCCCAATTCCTGGATTATAATTGAAGCCATAGAAACGGAGCATAATTTGAATCAAATTATGCTCCGTTTTGTGTTGCAATAACCGCTGGCATGCCCTGCTGCACCCCTGTCCTCCTGGCCCAACCCGGTTGCGCAGAAAACCACACATTTTGCCAAAATTAAGGCACCAGAAATTCCAACCGTTTTGCTATAATTGTCAACAGAAACAAAGCGTACGCCAACGTGAGGCGACAAAAAAAGGAGGATAATTTTATGACAAAGTACACCCTGCACGACATCCACATCGATCCGGAAAAGACATGGCTCATGGACTTTGACGAGTATTACGGGGGGAAGAAAACCTACTCCAAATACCTGATCGAGCCCTACGGACCGTTTCAGCACAACGAGATGTTGGACACCGTTTACGTTGACCCGAATCATGAAATGTGCTACCATGAACACACCAGAGGCGTGGAGACATTTTTGGTGGACGGCGGTTCCGTGCTGACCGAAATCTGCGGCAAAAAAGCGGTGTGCCACAAGGGCGATATTATCCACCTGGCCGCCTACACGCCTCACAAGTTTACGTGGATCGATGCGGGCACCATCTGGAGAGAGCTGTTCCAGGAGACCCAGATGGGCGAGGACTGCATCGCAAACCTGCGCTACAAGGAGTACAACCGGGAAGTGTTTGATATGGCCAAGGACGGCCAGAGCACGGACAGCCTCTACTACACCTACACACCCGTGACCGAGGAGGTTCCGAAGGAGCAGATCTACCAGATCCGTCCCTATGACGGCGGACTTTGCATTTACAAGTTCGAGGGCTGCGAGCTGCGCCAGAAGGTTGCCCGCTGGGAAACCAAGGGACACAAGGAGATCTGGCAGCTGTGCATGGAGCCGGGCTTTGAGCTCAGCTGGGGCGCCGAGAACCCGTTCTACAGCCTGTTTATCGTGCAGGAGGGCAAGGTGGAAGTGCGCATCGACGGTATGGAGCCCTTCACGGCCAAGGAGCGGGATATTCTGCACATCCCGAGCCACCTTTCCGGCGAGATCACGGCACCCGACGGCGCGGTACTCTTTGATTACAACTGCGAGGGCTTCGGGCTGCGCGCCATCGAGGAACTGTACTCGATCTACGCGGCGGATCCCGAGCGTGCAAAGGCGGAGGCCGAGGGCATCCTGGCAAAGCATAAATGCTATGTGAAGGGCCGCCTTCTGAAATAAAATAGTATGAACGGCCGGGACAGAGCTGCGGTCATCCGGCTCTGCACCGGCCGTTTTTCAATGATCATTCACCGGGCAATCCACTTTAGAAGAAAAGGGGCGTTTCGTCGGCATGAGCATGAAAATCATCGTTTTTGGGGATCAAAATCTGGAGTCCGGCTTCCTTAAGGCCGGGGAGCTTTGCGGGCACAGCGTCCGCTTTGTGAGCACAGGGCTGTCCGCGCAGACGGCGGCCGAGGCCTGCCCGGATGCGGTGATTTTGATGGTTCCAAGCCCGGCGGCGCTCCTTCAGGACTTCCTGGTGGAGCTCTGCGAGGCGTGCGCGGTCCATCCCCTTCTGCTCCTGTTTGAGCGGCAGCCGGACGGGCGGTGCTTTTTCGTGGAGAGCATGGAGGCGGACGGCGCGCTTCAGACCTTCTTTCGCCGGGCGGTGGGGGAGGAGAACGCGGTGTTTCTCCAGTACCCGGAGGAGAGCTGGCGGCAGCGTTTTCCGCAGGCCTTTGAGAACCAGCAGCGCAGGGAGGCCACCAAAATGATGCTCTACGGCGTCACCCGCGCAGAGTTCCTGAAATCCAGGGAGCAGTACGGCCTCAGACTTGACGAGTCGGACTTCTACCTGTTCATGTGGGAGCTGGACAAGACGGCGCTAGTGGACTACGCGGTGAACAAGTCCATCCACCATTTCCTGCACGCCCTGCGGCTGGAGGATTTGGACCGGGTGTTGAGGGAGCATGACGGCGGTGAGATCGTGTTCACGGACATCTCCTTCGCCTACATCCTGATCAACGCGCCCGCGCCCGCCGGCACCCGCAGGCAGCAGGCGGACCGCATCGCCTTAGCTTTAGCCCAGGCGGCGGGGAGGAGATCCACCCACTGCTTTATCAGCGACCTGTTGCATGACCCGGAGGAGATCAACCGGGGCCACCGGGACTTCAAGCGGTCCTGCGCCTACCGGTTTTTCTGTCAGGAGGCCGTCGCGATCTCCAACGACTACATAAAGTCCCACCAGCGCTGGTTCAGCAGGGAAGAAATCCGCCAGACCATCGAGGCCATCCAGCACTATCTGAGCTTCGACATCGGGAACAAGGAGCTCCCCGCGCTGATCCGCCATCTCTATTTAAAGATCGTCAAGCCCAGCATGAGCTACAACCTGTACTATCTGGTCAGCGAGTCCATTCTCCAGTCGCTGAAGGACGAGCTGTCCGTCAAGCTTCTGATGGAGGCCATCGACAGCCCCTGGCTCATGCTGATCACCCAGCTGGGGACCATCGAGGAGAGCTGCGCCCGGGTGTTAGAGTGCATAAACACCCTGGCCGGGCAGCAGGTGAAAACCCACAACATCAGCAACTCCACCGTACGCAAGGTGCTCCGCTACATCGAGGAGCACTACGCGGAGCCGCTCTCCGTGGCGGGGATCGCGAAGGACTTTAACGTGAGCGTGTCCTACCTAAGCCAGTGCTTCAAGCGGGAGACCGGCGTGGGGATCAAGCGCTATCTCACCATGTGCCGGATGCAGCGGGCGAAGAAGCTGCTTTTATCCACCGACGACTCCGTGGGCGCCATCGCCATGGCGGTGGGCTACGACGATTTCAGGCAATTTTCAAAAATGTTCAAGGTGTTTACCGGCGTGACGCCTGCCCAGTGCAGGAAGGGCATGATGGAAAAGTCCTCGGTCTCCCTGCGGGAAACCCACTTTTTCCCGTGACCGGCTGCCGGAAGGATAGACTACAAGAAAGGACCATATGGGTATGAAAACCACGACAAATAAGAGGACGCTGACCTTCGCCGTCCTGATGATCGCACTGGTCTGCCAGATCAACACCATCGCATCGGTGATGATGGCGGACATCTCGGCGGCATTTCCCGACGCCTCCACCGTCTCCGTGCAGTATGTGATGCAGTCCGGGATGATCGGCGCCTTCGTGATCTCCCTGATCATGAGCGTTTTGACCTCCCGTTTCCGCAAAAAACCGATGATTCTCATGGGCCTGGCCGCTATTTTTATCGGAGGCCTGCTGCCGATCTTAAACCACAGCTCCATCTGGATCTTAGACATCTGCGGCTTTATCTCAGGCGCGGGCCAGGGCTTTCTGATGCCGCTTCTAGGCGCGCTGATCCTGGAAAACTACGAGGGCCAGGAGCGCGAGCGCATGCTGGGACTCAACACCACCTTTGTCACCGGCGGTTCCGCGCTGTTTTTGATGATCGCGGGACCGGTCTGCGACCTGGGATGGGTTAACGTCTACTTTTTGTACTTCGCGGCGATCCCGGTGATGATCATCGCCCAGCTGTTTTTGGTGAAGGAGGAGGAGCCCCGGAAAAAGGACTCTGCCGGGAACGGAAAAACCGGTGGCATCCCGCTTAAGGGCTGGATCCAGTGCGTGCTGGTGGTCCTCATGGGCATCGGCTACACCGCGTTCCCCTTAAATCTCTCCTTCCTCGTGGCCAACAAGGGCCTGGGAAGCGCCACCACCGTCGGCATCGGCATGACCATGATCACGGTGATCAGCGCCCTGATGGGCTTAGTGTTCCCGCAGCTGATCCGGGTCAGCAAGCTCTACATCAGCACGCTGGCCGCCGCGTTCGGCCTGGCCGCCACACTGCTCATCATATTCGCCACCAACATGGGCGCCATCTACGCGGGCACCGCCCTGGCGGGAATCTTCTTCGGGATCAACACCGCCAGCCCCGGCTACTACATCGGGCGCATCTGTGCGCCGGACCAGTACGGCCCTACCTTCTCCATGGCTATGAGCTGTAATTTTATGGGAATTATCCTGAGCCCCATTATCCTGAACATCATCACGGGCGCATGGGGCGGAAACGCGGAGCTGCCGGTCAACTCGTTTATCACCGGAGCGGGGGTATTCGTGGTGGTGCTGGTATTGCAGATTGTGTGGAATACTTATTTGAAGCGGACCTTGCCTGCGGAGAAGGTTGCATAGAAGATAAAGTAAAAAAAGTGAAAGACTGCCATAGGAGTTTGAGTGGCAGTCTTTTTTGCTGCCCGGGGAATGCGCCCCCAAGCTCCAATATTACAAAAATGTAACCTTATTGTTAGGGAATTAAATGGCGCGCCGTCTTAGCCTGTGCTAGACTAAAGTCAACAGCAGTGAGAGAAAGGAGACATAGGACGTGAGTGCAGTTTTGACCGTGGACAATCTGGAAAAATTTTATAAAAATAGAGGCAGCCTGACAAAGGCGATCAACCACATAAGCTTTGAGGTGGAGAAGGGGGAGTACGTGGGTATCATGGGCGCGTCCGGCAGCGGGAAGACGACGCTTTTAAACTGTATCTCCACCATCGACCGCGCGACGGCGGGCCGGATCTGTATAAACGGAAACGATGTGACGGCGATGCGGGAAAAGAGCCTCGCCCGGTTCCGCAGAGAGGAGCTGGGGTTCATTTTTCAGAGCTTCAACCTTTTGGACACGCTGACCGGCCGGGACAACATCTCGCTGGCGCTGTCCATCTGCGCGGTCCCGCCCCGCGAGATCGGGGAGCGGGTGGAGGAGATCGCGCGGGAGCTCGATATCCTTGAGATCCTGGACAAGTACCCCTACGAGATGTCCGGCGGGCAGCAGCAGAGGGTGGCCTGCGCCCGGGCCATCGTCACAAACCCGTCGCTCATCCTGGCGGATGAACCCACGGGGGCATTGGACTCCCGGTCCGCGGGCATGCTACTGGAGTGCCTGGGGCTCTTAAACCGCAGGAGGGGCGCCACCATTCTGATGGTCACCCACGATGCCTTCACGGCCAGCCACTGCGGGCGGATTTTATTTTTGAAGGACGGGAAAATCTTTTACGAGCTGGTCCGGGGAGACGAACAGCGCAAGGAATTTTTTGACCGGATCATGCAGGTGGTATCCCTGCTTGGAGGTGACAAAGGCCATGTTCTCTGAGAAAAAAACGCCGAAAAAGGTGCTGCGCCGGCTGGCGGCCGGGAATGTGAGAAAGAGCGCGGAGGACTATCTGATCTATTTCTTTACGCTGACCTTTGCCGTGGCCCTGTTTTACACATTTAACTCCATCCAGGAGCAGTTTGCGGCCTTAAATCTGCCGGACACCTATAACTTTCTGTCCGCCGCGGAGAGCGCGATTGTGGGCTGCTCGGTCCTTGTCAGCCTGATTGTGGGCTTTTTGATCCTGTATGCCAACCACTTTATGATGAAGCGCAGGAAAAGGGAATTTGCGATTTACGGGATTCTGGGTATGGAGCAGAGCGACATCGGCGGCATGATGACCCGGGAGACGGTCCGGATCGGGGGGATTTCCCTTCTCTGCGGCCTGCCGCTGGGCGTCGCGGTGTCTCAGCTTCTGGCGCTGGTCACGACGAGGCTGGCCTACGGGAACGTGGAAAATTATACCTTTGTTTTTTCCGTCAAAGCCATGGTTCTCGCGGTCTGCTTTTTCGCGCTGACCTTTGCGGCGGTCCATGTGTTCCGCTTAATCGAGTTTAAGCGGGCGAAGCTGATCGACCTGCTTCAGGCGGATCGGAAAAACGAGGAGGTGCCGGAGCGAAGCCGGGCTGGCGTTCTCTTTGGCGCGCTGGCGGTTCTCATCATCGCGCTGGGCTACGGCATGATTTTTTGCTGGCAGGACGTGGATCTCTTTAAGGCGGCGGGGGTCTCCGGCGCGCTGGTGTCCTTTGGCACGGTTTTGTTCTTTCTGTCCGCGTCCGCCGTCCTCCTCGGCGTGCTTAAACGGCGGAAAAATTACTATTACCGCGGCCTTAACCTGTTTGTGGTCAGCCAACTGGGGAGCCGGATGAGGCGGGACGGGCTTTCCCTGGCCATCGTCTGTATCCTGATGTATCTGTCCGTGTCGGTCATGGGCGGCGGCACCGGTCTGGGCCAGAGCTTTATCAAGGAGAAGAACCGCATGGTGCCCTACGACCTGAGCGTGATCTACTATTTTGACGGGTTCGGGAAGACCGATGAGGCGATGCGCAGGGGCCGGATCGCACAGGAGCTGGCGCGGCGGGACACCGGGCTTTCGGGATATCTGGAAAAAACAGCGGAGATCATGTTCTACGTGGAGCCGGGCCTGACGATGCGCGATGTGTTCGGGGAATATGAGGGGGCCGCACGGCCGGGGCGGCAGCTGTATGAGGACGATCCGCTGTTCGTGGTGGGGGTGGACGATTACAACCGCATCCGGGCCCTTACAGGGCTGGCGCCGGTTTCCCTCGGGGAGGCGGAGTTTGCGCTTAACTACAATGAGCCGGAGGCGGAGCATACACTTGCGAGTTATGTAAACCGCGGAGCGGATGGGGCGCCGGCAGATGGAGCGTCGGAGAAAACCCTTGAGATCTCGGGGACACGGCTCACCCTGAAAGCCGATGGCCTCAACAAGATGACAATCTACAACCGCAACGTGTTTCTGGATATCGGGACGGTGATTGTTCCCCAGAGGATCGCAGAGCAGAGCCAGCCCTACATGAGGATCATGGACGCAATGTTCTCTGAGGGCGGGGAGAGCGTGTACGAGGCTGTCCAGCGGTCACAGGTGCTCATGGGCGCGGATGGATTTCTGTTCCAGAGCCGGGAGGACTTGTTCATCGAGTTTCTGTCCAACCAGCTGATGGTCTCTTACCTGGGAATTTACCTGGGGATCACGTTCCTCGTCACGGCCGGCGCGGTGCTGGCGCTACAGCAGCTGACCCAAGCCGCGGACAATGAGAGGCGGTATGCGCTGCTGTCCAAGCTGGGGGCCGGGGCGGGCGCCATGAGAAAGGCGCTTCGGGCGCAGCTGGGCGTTTATTTCGGGCTGCCGATCCTCGTGGCCGCCGTGCACTCCGGGGTCACCATGTACGGAATTTACCGGGATATCCCTTATCTGTCCGCGCAGAATATCGCCCAGAATATTTTGTTTGCTGCCGGTCTCGCGGCGGTCATCTACAGCGTCTACTTTCTCACCACCTACACCGGGTGCAAGCGGATTCTGAAGCTGTAGCGGGGCATGGCATGGCTCCCCTCCCCCGGATTTAAGTTGACAGGGGCCCGCCTTTGTGCTTAGATTAGAGGCAGGAAGAGTTGTCTTGGGACCGGTTTGGAGGTAGCGATGGAGCGGATTCTGATCGTCGAGGACGAGGTGAAAATCAGGGAGGAGCTGTGCACAGCCCTGGGGAAAAATGGATACTCATGCAGCGCGATTGAGGACTTTGAGGGCGTGCCGGAGCAGATTGCGGCCGCGGCGCCGGACCTGGTGCTGCTGGACTTAAATCTGCCCGTGCAGGACGGGTTTGCGATCTGCCGGGAGGTGCGCAGAACGCAGGACGTGCCCATCATCGTGGTGACCAGCTCGGACAGCGATCTGGACGAGCTGATGAGTCTGAATCTGGGGGCGGACGACTATGTCACAAAGCCCTACAACCTGCATATCCTGCTGGCACACATCGGGACGGTCCTAAATCGGGCCTATGGGAAGCGCCGGTCCCTTGTGATAAATCACAGGGGGCTGGCACTTGACGTGCTTCGCGGGAAGGCCTCCTTTGGCAATAAAGAGGTGGATCTCACCAAGAATGAGCTGGGCATCCTCAAGATGATGATGGAAAATCCCGGGGTGATTGTCTCCAGGAACGACCTGATCTGCCAGCTGTGGGAGATGGAGGAGTTCGTGGAGGACAGCACGCTGACCGTGAATATCAACCGGCTGCGAAAGAAGTTAGCGCAGCTGGGATTGGAGGACTATCTGGTCACAAAGCGCGGGCTGGGGTATATGGTATGAGGATTTCAGACTATCTGCGGGACAAATGGGTTTCCATCTGGATTGTTGCTCTGGCCGCGGCGTGCGCCTTCGGCTTTCTTTTGGTCATGGGGGTGGAATTCCCGGCGGCTGTGGCGGCGCTTCTTTTGTTTCTGTCCGGCGTGCTCGCGTGCGGAGTCTGGGACTGCCTGCGGAGGAAGCGCTATTACGACGAGGCGTGGCGGGCTTTGGAGGCGCTGGAGGAAAAGAGCTATCTGTCGGAATTTCTCCCGCCGTCCGGATTTTACGACGGCATACTGCTGCGGGAGATCTTACAGAGGGAGGAGAAATATTTAAACGATATCATCGCAGCGCAGCGCCGGGAGATACAGGAGTACAAGGATTATGTCCAGATCTGGAGCCATGAGATCAAGACGCCCATCGCCGCAGAGCGCCTGGTGATCGAAAACAACCGGACGCCCGTCACCTCCAGTCTGGAGGAGGAGGTGGCGAAGATCGAGGCGTACGTGGAGCAGATGCTCTACTACAGCAAGAGCGGGAGCCTGGAGTCGGACTACCTGATTCTGCCGGTGAACCTAAAAAAACTGGTCGCGGGCGTCCTGACCAAAAACCGGAAAATAATGGTGGAGTCGGCCGTCTTTCCGAAGCTTGGCGGCCTGAATGTGGAGGTCCTGACGGACTCGAAGTGGCTGGAGTTTATCTTCGGCCAGCTGATTACAAATTCTGTAAAATATCGCGACAACAAACGATCGTCCTGGATCGCCTTTGAGGCCGCAGAGGAGCCGGGGGACATGGTCGCGGTGACGGTGGCCGACAATGGGATCGGCATACCGCCCCAGGACATGCCGCGGGTGTTTCATCGGGGATTCACCGGCGAGAACGGGCGGGCGCGCCAGAAATCCACGGGGATGGGGCTGTTCCTCTGTAAGCGCCTGTGTGACCAGATGGGGATCCGCCTGGAGCTGTCCTCCGTACGGGGAGAGGGGACGAAAATTATCTTTCACTTAAAAAGGGCGCAGAGCGAAGCGCTTTAGAGCAGCCGGTTAAGCCGGGGAGATTGCCATGAAACTTGGCGGTCTCCCCGGCATTTCTTGTATGCAAAAGACTGTTTGCAGCGCCCTCATGGGCGGGTATTTTCTGTCCGGGATACATTACAAAAGTGTAATTTAAATGTTAGGTAGATCGATGGCAGGCATCGGGCGCAAATGGTAAACTAATGCCATCAGACAGGAAAACAATCACGAAGAAAAGGAGAAATCAATATGAAAAAGAATCTTTTAGTTGGCATGATCACTGCAGCGGCAATTCTCATGTGCGCCGGATGCGCGGGCAGGGCGGAGAGCAACGCGGTGCCGGGCGACTTGTTCGCAAACCTGAACACGGTTGACTTTGAGGGAAATCCGGTGACGGCGGATGTGTTTAAGGAGAACGACCTGACGCTCATCAACACGTGGGCCACCTGGTGCGGGCCGTGTGTGGGCGAGATCCCGGAGCTTAATGAGTTGGCTGGGGAGTTTGAGGAGGAGGGCAAAAAGGTGGGGATCAAGGGCCTTGTGATCGAGACGGAGGAGAAGGGAATCCATGTGGGGCTGTCCGAGGAGGAGCGGAAAAATGTTCAGGAGGTCTTAGACGCCACCGGCGCGACCTACCAGCAGCTTCTGATCTCCGAGGATCTGGCGGGCTCCGCGCTCAGCACCCAGGCGGGATATCCTACCAGCTATTTTGTGGACAGCGACGGGAAGCTTGTGGGGGATCCGGTGACCGGATCTGAGGACAAGGACGGCTGGAGGAAAATCATTGAGGAGCGTCTGGAGGTAGTTGGACATGAAAAATAGGCTGATTCAGAACCGCGTGGGAATTGCCGTGTTTGCCGCAGGACTTCTGTTCATGGCGGCGGGCGCATACCGCCAGGAGATCGGTACGGTCATGACGAAGGCCATCGCGATCTGCCTGGAATGTGTTGGAATCGGATAGAGGAGGGGAAAGTATGAGCGTGGGAGAGCGACTGAGACGAAACATAAGGCTGGCGGTACAGATTGGCTTTGCCGCCCTGACCAACGGGTATGTGAACGGATATCTGCAGGGGACGATCTACCGGGGAACCGGAAAGAAATTCTGCGTGCCGGGGTTGAACTGCTACTCCTGCCCCGGGGCCCTCGGAGCCTGCCCCATCGGCTCACTCCAGGCGGTTTTAAACAGCCCTAAGTACAATTTTTCGTTCTACGTGATCGGTTTTCTGATGGCGGTGGGGGCATTCTTCGGGCGATTTGTCTGCGGTTGGCTCTGCCCCTTCGGGCTGGTCCAGGACCTGTTACATAAAATCCCGGTGTTTAAGAAAATAAAGCGGATGCCGGGGGAGCGGTACTTGAGATATCTGAAGTATGTGATTCTCGCCGTGTTCGTCATCCTCCTGCCGCTGACCATAAAGAACGTCGCCGGGGGCGGGACCCCGTGGTTCTGCAAGCTGATCTGTCCCTCCGGGACGCTTATGGGAGGGATCACGCTGACGGCGCTCAACCCGTCCCTTCGGTCGGGGCTGGGCGTGCTGTTTGGCTGGAAGGTCTTCATTCTGGCTGCGGTGGCGGTGTGGGCCGTGAAGGTGTACCGGCCGTTTTGCCGCTATCTGTGCCCGTTGGGGGCCATCTACAGCGTGTTCAACCCCATCGCGCTGTACCGGTTTGAGATCGACCGGGAGCGCTGCACGGGCTGCAAGGCCTGCCGGAGGGCCTGCCCCATGGATCTGCCGGTGGATGAGACACCTAACACCATGGAGTGCATCCGCTGCGGCAAGTGCCTTAAGGCGTGCAGGAACCATGCGCTGCACAGCACCTTCTCCAAAGAAAAATGAGCGGCCGATTTGTGCGCGGGAACAGTTGAACACAGAGGACATTGAGGGTATAATGTTCTGAGGATGTACTGTGAACGGGAGGAAGCGTATGGTAACGATCAAAGACATGGCGGAGATGGCGGGTGTTGCGCCGACCACGGTGTCCAATGTTTTGCACGGAAGAACAAAGAAGATGAGTAAGGAGACGCTGGCGCGGGTCCAGAAGGTCATTGACGAGTGCCAGTATGTGACCAATATGGGGGCCAGGCTGCTGGCCAACTACGGCTCCCGGATTATCGGCGTGATCATTTCCTACGGGCGGCGGGAGGAGCAGAATGCCATCCAGGATCCCTTCTTCTCCGAGGTGATCGGCGCGCTGGAGAAGGAGATCCGCCTGAACGGATATTTCATGATGCTCTACACCTCGGGGAACGTGGAGGAGTCCTTAAAGATCGCCTCCTCCTGGAACATCGAGGGCCTGGTGGTGCTGGGGTGCCAGCCGGAGGATTGCAGCAAGTTCAAGCAGAGCTCGAAAATCCCGGTGGTGTTCATCGACTCCTATTTCGTGGGGGATGAGCGGCAGTTTGAGAATGTGGGGCTTAAGGACTTCGAGGGAGGGCGCCTCATCGCCGAATACCTGGTGAGCCGGGGGCACCGGCGGATCGCATTCCTCGCGGACGCAGAGATTCCCGTGGGAGTGGACCGGCAGCGGCTGGAGGGCTGCAAGGCGGCGGTCCGGGAGGCCGGCGGGGAGTGGACGGATGAGAATTACATCGCCCTCAGCTACCAGGAGGATGTGCGCCACCGGTTCCTGGAGGAATTCTGCCGGGAGAAGCTGCGCGGCTACACGGCCCTGGTGTTCGCCTCCGATTTCTATGCGATCGACGCCATCAACGTGTTCTTCCGGGAGGGCGTGCGGGTGCCGGACGACATCTCCGTGACCGGGTTCGACGACAACGTGTTTGCGAAGCAGAGCCGCCCGCGGCTGACCACCGTACACCAGAACCCCTCCCACAAGGCGGAGCTGGCGATCGGGATGCTGCTGCGGATGCTGCGGGGGGAAACCATCGACGAGCGCAATATCCGCCTTCCCGTGTCCATGATCGCCCGGGAGAGCGTAAAAACGATAAATTAGAAATATTGCATAAAAAATAGCGCGGTTTTCTATTGAAAATTAATAGTGTTACAAAACACTATTGAAAATCAAAAGGAACCGTGCTATCTTTTTCTTAGAAGGTGTTACGAAACACTACAGATGGAGGATGGTAAAAAATGAAGCGGACGGTTCTCATTTCATTAATGGCAGGATTATGGGCTGCGCAGACAACTACCTGCGTCTGGGCCGCCCCAAAAATCGATGTGCAGCAGGAGACGGACAGAGGGATCGGGGCGCAGGCGGACGCGGCCGGTGGAGTCGCGGCGGAGGCGCAGGCGGCCCCCGCCCCGCAGAACGTGCCGAGGAATGCGTGGGATTACCATGCGGACACGAACAGCTGGTACTACTACGGCAAGGACGCACAGCCGGTGACCGGGCGGCGGCTGATTGACGGGAACACCTATTTCTTTGACGAGGACGGAAAAATGATGACCGGCTGGGTGCGCTGCGGCGACCAGCAGGGGGATCCGGCGGAGGACTGCGATTCCGGGACCGTCGACGACGAGGTGCACTACTGCACCTCCACGGGCGCCATGGCAGCCGGGATATGGATCCAGTCCTACGCGCCGGACGAGGCAGAGCAGGGGGAGACCGGGGATGACCTGGAAGCGGCCGGGAACTGGTACTATTTCGACGCCAAGGGGCGGGCTTACCGCAACCGGCGGGTATCGTTCGAGGGGAATGAGTACATTTTTGACGAGGACGGCGTGCGCATGACCGGCTGGGTCTATGAGCGGAGCGAGAAGAACGGCTGGGACGGGAAAGCGTATGTGCCGGTGGATGAGGACACGTCCGAGGCCCAGAGCGGGGACCTAAACGGCGACGGCTCCTACTCGGAGCGGCTGTTCTCCCACAATCCCCAGTACTATCTGTACTGTGAGGAGGGCTCCGGCCGCCTGGTGAAGAACTCCTGGGCGGACGCCCTCCCGCCCGGAAAAGGGCCCGAGGAGGACACGCGCTCGTTCTATTTTGACGGGGGCGGCCATCTGGTGACCCAGTACCGGTACGGATTTACGAGGGATGAGTCGGACTGGAGCCATTATCCGGAGGAGCTCAACTCTGCGATTGTGGCCGACCGGGTCTGGCCGCGCAAAATTGAGGATGAGCAGATCGGCACGTACAGCTTCAACGGAGCGCCTGGAAACAGCAAAGCGGACGAGGGCTTTGAGGGCTTTATCATGAAGGCGGCTGACGGGCGGTATTATCTGTGTGAGAACAACGGGGCGAGGCTGGACGGAATGTTTTTGATCCGTAAGAAGGCGGAGAGCAGCCTCAGAAGATTCCCCAACGGGATCTACGATTTCGCCGACAACGCGGCTATGGTGGTTGGAAGGGAGACCAAGAGGAACCCTGAGAGCGGCGAGGTGTTCCACTACTATTTCGCCGAGGAGTCCCAGGGGGACAAGGTGAAGGGCATGGGCGTCACCGGCGTATACGGCGGAAAGCTCTACTACCAGGGAATGGCCGTGGGCGCGGAGGGGGATGATCCCTATGAGCTGGTATACCTGCCGCAGATCGCGGACCGAAGCTCGGAGGCCACGGGTCTGTTCTTAGTCGACCGGGAGGGAAACGTCAAAAAGGGCACCAAGCAGAAGCTTAATAAGAAGGGCGTGATGACCGGCGGAACCAAGTACCGGATGGACAACGGATACACCTACCGGGTCTGCAGCCCGTCCCACGGCAGGGAGGAGTACGGCTATGAGATCTACCGGATTGACAGAGATTTGGACATTGACCACGATCCCGGCGTGCGCCTGGGAGCGGAGGATGCAGCTTATATTTACCTGAAGGAAGCGGAGGAATAAAGGGGGAGAAAATGGTGCTTCACAAACGGAAGATTACAGCATTATGTTTATCGGTGATCATGGCCGGATCGCTGGCGGTGCCGTCGAGGGCGGAGGTCCGAGCGGCGGAAATAGAGACAGCTGAGGCGGCGGCCGGGGAAGCGGAGCGGGCGAAAGCTGCGGTAGAGAAGACAGAGAAGGCGGAACCGGCGGAGCTGGCGGATCCGGCGGCCAAAGCGGCGGGGCAAAAGAACGTCAGAAGGGCCAGCGAATCAAGCGCAGAGCGCAACCCGGAGAAAATCGCCAGCGGCTCAAATGCGGATCGGGATGAAGACATGCAGGAGGAGAATGAGGAGGTGCCGGGCGGCGAAATCACCGGCGAACCGGGCAACAAACCGACCGGTTCCACCCCAACCGCCACCCCGTCCAACGCCCTCATGGCTCCCCGCTCTCTGCCCGACGGAAGCTATCTGAATGAGAACGGCATCTACACCTTTGAGGCGGAGTATTTCTACACAGCTGCGGAACCCTCCGCGGACGGGCAGGCGGCAAACCTGCAGCCCCACACGGGGATTCAGATCCCGCTAAATGAGCTGGCGGAGTTTGAAGCCGGGCAGTACATGGTGGAGATTCTGTACGCCGGAAACAGCCAGACCCTGACGGTGGGCACAGTGGGCGCGGCGGGCGCGGACGGCGCAGGCAGCTTAAGCGGCGCGGGCGGTACAGGCGGCATAACAGTCCGCGCGGTCTGCCCGGATATCGGATTTAACTGGGACGGGCGGGCCATCGCTGTGGGAGACGGGCTCTTGAACCTGACGGGCGGGGAGACCCTGACCGTCCAGGCGGTCACGGACGGGAAATACGGCTGGATCGACTGGGTGCGCCTGACTCCGGTGGACGGGCTGCTCCTGGAGGCGAAGGATTTTGTGGACCCGGCGGACAAGGTGACCGGGGATGACGGGAGCTGCGCCAACATGGACCCTGGCGTGACCTTAAAAATCCCGTCGGGCGGCCGTTTCCACGGTGCGGCGTATGAGCTTATGATGTGGACCTGCGACAACGGGCGCAGCTATGAGGTGCAGATTAACGGCGTGAAGGCGGGCGGATACGTCACGTCCGGCTCGGATTTCGGGATGGCAAATCTCCACGAGGACGGCTGGCAGGGGCGCTACGAGCTGAAGGACGGGGATGTGCTCACGGTAATCGCCCCGGACGGGAGCTATGGCTGGATCAAGGGGATTCTGCTGCGGGAGCTGCCCGAGAAATTCTATCAGAAGGACCCGGCTACGGGGATCATTGTGGAGGCGGATGAGGACGTGCTCCCGAAGGGCACGCAGCTGAAGGTGAGGCAGGTGAGCGACCGGGAGTGCGATGAGCAGTTTGAGGAGAACGGGCTGCGGGCGGTCTACTATGAGATTCAGCTGAAACGGCCCTCCGGCAGAGCCCTTCGGGCCTCCGACGATCCGGGCACCGGGCTGTTTATTGAGATCCCTCTCCCACCGGGATTTTCCAGGCTGGACGAGAGCACGGACATCTATCATGTGAGCTCTGGTGAGGCGGAATGCCTGCATGGGGCATGGTCCGCCGACGGAAGAAGCGTGCGGGCGATGATGGAGCCCCTGGAGGACGGCAGCAGCACTTACGCCCTGACCACAAAGGCGGGTGCGTACCGCTATGAGGCGGAGGACTATTACGGAGCCCTGACGGACGGCGGAAAGGCCGCCAACTTTGAGACAGGGAACGGGGACACGCTGGCGTTCCGGGCGGAGAAGAAGGACGGTTTCGTGTCCGGGGTTTACAACCTGCTGCTGCGCTACTGCGGAGGCGGGGATAAGCCGTTAGAGGTTCTGGTCAACCAGACGCCGGTGGGCACTGTAAAGCTCCCTTACACCGATTGGGGCGATTACCGGCTGCAGGCCGCGGCCGCGGTCTTAAATATCCGGCCGGGGGACGAGGTGGCGATCCGGACGCCGGAGGGGCAGTATCACTGGATCGACTGCCTGGAGCTCAAGGAGGCGGAGCCCTTTGAGGTCCAGGTGAACGGGGTCACGGCCAGCGCGCCGGTTGGAACCCTTCCCTACGGGGCGCAGATGGCCATGGAGGAGGCGGACGGGGACCCGGAAGCAGAATTTTTAAGAGAACGGCTTTCTGGAAGCACGGATATGCGCGTGTTCCGGCTGAGCTTTTACCTGGACGATCCGGATCAGCCGCTGATTCCGGCCGGGCCCGTGCAGATTCGCATGGAGTTCCCGGAGGGCTATCATGCGGACAAATTCTGCCTGTACCATGTGAGCGGAAATGGTCTCGGGATGCGGGGCATGAAGGTTCCCTGCGCGCTGGACGGCAATGAGATATCCTTTGAGATAAACGGGGAGACCGGAGTGTTCGCGCTGGCGGACAGCGCGGCCTACGTGCCTGCGGGCTATGATGATGAGGCGATCTACACCCGCGGGGGAGGAAAGAGAAGGGACGGCAGGGACACCGGATTTACCACCCAGGTCCGTACCAGAACCGCGGACGGCCGCTACATCTACGAGGGTGAGGCATACTACAAGGCGCTGGGCGATAAGCCCGCGGCGGATTTACAGCCGGGAGCGCAGCTCACCTTTAGGCTGGCCGACAACCCGGACTTTTCACGGGGAAATTACCGCCTCACCGTGCGCTCCAACGGCAACCGCCAGATGTTCGTGGTGAAGGTGAACCATGAGCAGGTGGGAGCCATCAACCGTTACGGGACGGATTTCAGCATGCAGTCCATGACGGACGATTCCCTGGAGCGCGCGCTGACCCTTGAGCCCTCCGACCTTCTGACCATCGAGGGGGAAGGCGGACAGAACTACGGCTGGGTGGACTTTGTGGCCCTGGAGCGGGTGACGGAGAAGGACGGCGGGGAGAGCGGAAGCGCCACCGGCGGAACCAGCAGGACCGGCGCGGCTGGCGGGACCGGCGGAATCAGCGCGACCGGCGCGACCGGCGGAACGGGCGGAACCGACGGGACCGGCGTGACTAGCGGAACCAACGCGACCAGCGCCACCGTCGCCGGGCACAGGGACGTGTCCCAGGCGGCCCCGCTTACCTACCGGGCAAGGGACTACTATGAGAAGAAGACGGAGGACGGCATGTACGCGGACCTTCAGCCGGGCGAGGCCATCCAGTTCCGGGCGGGGGACCACCCGGACTTTAAGGAGGGCGTGTACCGGATCGCCGTCACCTCCAACGGAAACCGCACCCGCCTTTTGGTGCGGCAGAACGGGGCGGCCCTGGGGAGCGTTGTCCGGGTGTACGGGAACGGCTTTGACCCCACGGACATGACAAGGAACGTGCTGGGGAGGAATATCCTGGTGAAGGCCGACGACGTGATCACCCTGGAGGCCCCCGGAAACAACCCGGACGAGGGGCCGTGGGGCTGGGTGGATGGCATCGAGCTGGTGCAGCCGCCGTCCGGAACCGGGACCGCGAAGGGAGAGTACCGCTACGAGGGCGAGGACTACTATCCGGCTTCTCTCTACAGCCCGGCGGCGGATTTACAGGCGGGGGAATCCATCCATATCCCGCTGTCGGATGACCCGGACTTTGCGCCCGGCGCTTACCGGCTCAGCGTTCTCTCTAACGGGACGCGCCAGCGGTTTGACGTGCTGGTGAACGGCCGGCCGGTGGGAGTTATAAGGAAGAAAGCGGCGGATTACAGCGATATCGATTACAGCCAGGACTACATGGAGGGCGTGATTTCCCTCGCGCCGGGCGATGTGCTGACCCTCACCGGACAGGAGGGGGACCATTTTGGCTGGGTCAATTACGTTCTTCTGGAGAGGGAGGATTAGATGATGAGAAACAGAGACAGATTCCTGTCCTGCCTGCTGGCCGCCTCGCTGCTTGCGGGGGCGGCCCCGGCCATGGAGGCCGCAGCAGGGCAGGGGGGCGGAAAGGAAACGATGGAGACGGCGATGGAGCAGATAAAGACCGGTGCGGTGATACAGGACATCTACACGGACAAGAGCAGATACAACCCAGGAGAGACCGTGAATGTGACGGTGGAGCTTAAGGGGGGCGGGGCGGGAGAAAATCGGATCCTGTCCCTGAGCGCCAGCCACATGGCAGAGACCGTGTGGCGGCAGGAGATCCCGCTTGCGGGAAAGGGCAGCGTGCTTCAGATCCCGGTCACGCTGCCGGGGGACGATTTTACCGGATACGCCCTGGAGGCCTACGTGTGGGACGGCGGTGTGCTGCGAGATTACGCCATGTCGGCGGCCGACGTATCCTCCGACTGGAACATGTTCCCGCGCTACGGCTACATCACCCGGCTGGATAACCGGACGGACGCAGAGATCGCACAGACCCTGGACCGGTTAAAAAAGCACCACATCAACGGCCTGTTCTACTACGATGTATTCGACACCCAGGAGAAGCCGCTGGCGGGGACGGTCGACCAGCCCGCGCCGGAGTGGAAATCCCTGGCGGGACATACGGTCACCCGGGACTCGCTGCTAAAAACCATCCAGGGGGGCCATGACCGGAACATGGGATCCTTCTTCTACAACCTGATCTTCGGCGCCTACGACGGGTATCAGGAGAAGGGGATCAGCCCGGAGTGGGGCTTGTACAAGGACGAGCGCCACATGGAGCAGGATGTGCACGATTTATCGGGCTCCGGCTGGGAGACGGAGAAGCTCTGGATGTTCAACCCCGCGGATGAGCGCTGGCAGAACCACTTCATAGACGCCCACCGGGACATGCTGGCGGCCTACCCCTTCGACGGGCTGCAGATGGACTCCCTGGGAAACCGCAATGCCCCGCGCTACGACTACTTTGGCAACAAGGTGGAGCTGGACCAGACCTACGCGGCGTTCTTAAAGCGCCTGGATGAGGAGTTTAACACGCGGATTCTGTTCAACCCCGTGGGCGGTTACGGCCTCCTTCAGATGTTAAATTCCGGCTGCTACGACATGGCGTACATGGAGGTGTGGCCGGGGGACTGCAAGGATTACCTGTCCCTAAAGAGCATGCTGGACACCATGTACGCGGCCACCAAGGGGACAAAGGGGAGCGTGATTGCGGCCTACATGGACTACAACGTGATGAAGGGGGAGCCGTTCAACCTTCCGGGAATTCTCTACACCGACGCCATGCTCATGGCAGCCGGCGGAAGCCACCTGGAGCTGGGGGACACGGGCATGCTCTCCAGCGAATACTACCCGGGAAATTCCCTGCGCATAAGCAAGGAGCTGGAGGGGCGGCTGCGCCAGTGGTACTCGTTCATGACGGCATACGAGAACTGCCTGCGGGGGCCGGGGCTTGAGGAACGGCAGGGAATCCGCACCTTCGTGGACGGCCAGCCCGTCTCAAAGAAGGCGGAGCCGGGCACCATCTTCTCGTTTACGCGCAGGAGGGGCGACATGGACGTGCTGCACCTGATCAATTTTGACGGTGCATCCACAGCGGCCTGGGTGGACTCCCGGGGAACCCAGACGCCGCCGGTCGTAAAGCAGAACATCACGGTGATACAGCCCGTGGAGGACCGGCCGGAATCGGTGTGGCTTGCCTCCCCGGACTATCAGGCGGGCATCGCCAGGGAGTTGGACTTTACCTACGAGAACGGCGCGGTGACGTTCACCTTGCCGTACCTGGAATACTGGGATATGATTGTGATTAAATAGGACCGGCTGGAACCCGGCGGGTCTTTGATGGAAAGGGATAATGATGGGACGAATGCTTGTGAAGCCGGCTGCGGCGGTCTGTACCGCGCTTTTGGCGGCCTCCCTTCTCGGGGGCTGCGGCGGGAACAGAGAGGCCGTGGGCACGGAACTGATTTACACGCTGGGCCGGCAGACCCAGCAGAATACCAAGCTGCCGGACGGCGACACCTATGAGGACAACGCCTACACCCGGCTTGTGAGGGACCGGCTGAACGCGGTGTGCGTTGACGATTTTGAGGCAACCGGGGACGCCTACGAGCGGCAGGTTTCCTTATCCTTGGCCGCCGGGGATTTGCCGGATTTCATGAAGGTGGGCAACAAGGAATTGTTAGATGAGCTGGTGGAGAACGACCTGGTGGCGGATTTGACCGACAGCTATGACGCCTGTGCCAGCGATTACCTGAAGGAGATTTACGACTCCTACGGGGGGCGGTGCCTGGACACGGCCACCTACGACGGCCGCCTGATGGCCCTGCCGGGGACCAATCTGGACAGCGCGCCGAACATCCTTTGGGTGCGGGCGGACTGGCTGGATGCGCTGGCGCTTGACATTGACCCGGACGGAAACGGCCGGATCACCCTGGACGAGCTGGAGCGGATGGCCCGGGCCTTTTTGGAGGCGGACCCGGACGGCACGGGCAACCCTGTGGGGATCGCGCTGGCCTACTGGCTCAACGCCAACGACTACGGCAGCGCCACCTACTGCATGACTGGCATCGCGGGGGCCAAGGGCGCGATGCCCAGGCTCTGGCTTGAGGGCGCGGACGGGAAGACCGTCTACGGCTCCGTGCAGCCGGAGACCAAGGAGGCCCTGGGCCTTTTACACCGATGGTTTGACGAGGGAATTTTGGACCCGCAGTTCGGCACCCGCACGTGGGACGACATCACGGCCCTTCTGACCAACGGGCAGACGGGCATCGCCTTCGGCGTCTGGCACATCCCGGACTGGCTGTTAAACAGCGTGCGCGCAACCCACCCACAGGCCAGGCTCAAGGCCTTCGTGCTGGAGGACGAGGCGGGGATGGTGAACGTGTTCCACAACAACGCCGCCAACGGCTACATTGTGGTGCGAAAGGACTATCCCCACCCGGAGCTGGCGGTCCAGATCGCCAACCTGTTCTACGACGAGCTGGTCAACACGCCGGACCTCGAAGGAACATACCCGGAGGTGGCCGCCTACCAGGCGAACGGGGTGGACAACTCCACCCGACCGTTCAACATTGAGGTGAACCCATACACCTCTCTGCTGGACGACTACGAGGACATCAGGCGAGGCGTGGCCGGGGAGATCCGGCCCGAGGAGGCCCGGACGGCGGAATCCCGGAACGTCATAAAGAGCATTGAGAGCTACCTGGCGGACCCGGAGAATGCACAGATCGGGGATTGGTCCAAGTACCACTCCAGAATGGAGGGCATTGAGCTGATCCGCAGGCTGACGGAGGATGGGGCGTTTGCATGGGTGGACCCGGTGTTCTGGGGCACCACAAAAACCATGGAGGCCAAGTGGGCGAACCTGCAAAAGCTGGAGGAGGAGACCTTCATCAAGCTGATCACGGGCGATCTGCCCATGGACGCCTTCGAGCAGTTCGTGACCCAGTGGAACGAGCAGGGCGGCGCGCAGATTCTTGAGGAGATTGACGCGGCGATTGAGGCAAGGGGGGAGGAGAGATGATGAGACACAACCGGAATCGCAAAAAGGCCGGCTCCCAGCGGACCTATCACCTGATGATGCTCCCCGGGATGCTGTTCCTTCTGATATTCAGCTACATCCCCATGGGGGGAATCCTGATGGCGTTTCAGGACTATAAGCCCAGCAAGGGGATTTTGGGGTCGCCCTTTGTGGGCCTCAAACACTTCCGCTACATGATGGAGCTGCCGGACATCGCCCAGGTTATCCAGAACACCCTGGTGATCGCCCTGGGAAAAATCCTTCTGGGGACGGTCATGGCCATCGCGTTCTCCATCCTCCTAAATGAGATCCGGCTAAAATACGTGAAGAGCTGGGTGCAGACCATCGTGTACCTGCCCCACTTCCTCTCGTGGGTGGTGCTGGCCTCCGTGGTGGTGAACCTGTTCAACCTGGACGGCAGCGTGAACCAGCTTCTGGCGGCGGCCGGAATCGGGAAAATCAATTTTCTCGGGAGCAACCGGTGGTTTCAGCCGCTGATCATCGGCACGGACGTCTGGAAGGAGTTCGGCTACAACTCCGTGGTGTACCTGGCGGCCATCACCTCCATCGACCCGGGGCTCCACGAGGCGGCGGCCATCGACGGCGCCACCTGGTGGAAGCGGGTCCTGAACATCACGCTGCCCGGCATGATGCCCATCATCCTGCTGATGGCGGCCATGAACCTGACCAGCATCTTGAGCGCCGGGTTCGACCAGATCTACAACCTGTACACGCCGCTTGTATACCAGACCGGCGATATCCTGGACACCTACGTGTACCGGATCGGCCTGATCGGGCGTCAGTACAGCTTTGCCACGGCTGTGGGACTGTTTAAGTCCGTCATCGGCATGGCGCTTCTGTGCGCCGCAAACCAGGCGGCGAAGCGCTTCGCCGACCGGAAAATCTTTTAGGAGGGGAAACATGATAGAGAACAAAAGCGTTTCATCCAGGCTGCGGTGCACATTGATCTATGTTGTGGTCATCCTTCTGGCGCTGTGCTGCCTGCTGCCTCTGTTAAACATCGTGGCGATCTCCTTCAGCAGCAACGCGGCCGTCACCGGCGGGCGCGTGGGGCTGATCCCCGTGGGATTCTCGGCGGCGGCCTACGGGAAGATTGTGGCGGACCGGCAGTTCTGGCGCTCCTTCGGGATCGCCGTGCTGCGGACCGTGATGGCCCTGGCGCTCAACCTGGCGCTGATCGTGCTCATGGCGTACCCCTTGTCCAAGTCGGAGCGGGAGTTCCGTGGGCGGAATGTATACATGTACCTGCTGATTTTCGCCATGCTCTTTAACGGCGGAATGATCCCCACCTTCCTGGTGCTGCGCCGCCTGGGGATCTTAAACACGATCTGGGCGCTGGTGCTCCCGGGGGCGGTGCCCATCTTCAGCGTGATCCTGGTGATGAATTTCTTCATCGGAATCCCAAAGTCACTGGAGGAGGCCGCTCTGCTGGACGGCGCCTCGCCCTTTCAGGTGCTCACGCAGATTTACATCCCCTGCTCCAAGCCCAGCCTTGCGACGGTGGCCCTGTTCAGCATTGTGGGGAGCTGGAATGATTTTTACAGCGGACTGATCTACATCACGAAGATGAGAAACTATCCGTTAATGACCTACATCCAGTCGCTGAGCGTCAACATTGAGGAGCTCTTGAAGGCGGGGACCAACGCCAGCGCACTGGAGAACATTCTGGAGGTATCCAACCAGAATTTAAACGCGGCCAAGATCGTGGTGGCGGTGATCCCGCTGCTGCTGATCTACCCCATGCTGCAGAAATACCTGATCACGGGGATCGTGATGGGGTCTGTCAAAGAATAGAAATACAGGAATTGCTTCAGGAGGACAAGAAATTGATGGTTTCAGATACAAAGAAATGGTGGAAGAGCACGGTGGTATACCAGATCTACCCCAAAAGCTTTCAGGACAGCAACGGCGACGGAATCGGGGACATCCCGGGCATCATCAGCCGTCTGGATTATTTACAGGATCTGGGGATCGGCGCCATCTGGCTCAGCCCGGTGTGCCGCTCCCCCCAGGACGACAACGGCTACGACATCTCGGACTACCAGGACATAGACCCCATGTTCGGGACCATGGAGGACATGGAGCGGCTGATCGCGGAGGCGGGAAAGCGCGGGATCCGGATCGTGCTGGACCTGGTGTTAAACCACACGTCGGACGAGCACCGCTGGTTTAAGGAGGCCTTAAAGGGGCGCGACAACCCGTACCACGACTACTACGTGTGGAGGGACGGGACGCCGGAGTGCCCGCCGAACGACATGCGGGCGTGCTTCGGCGGCTCGGCCTGGCAGTGGGTGCCGGAGCTTGGACAGTACTACTTCCACCAGTTTTCCGTCAGACAGCCGGATCTAAACTGGGACAATCCCGAGGTCCGCGCCGAGATCAGCCGCATGATCAACTACTGGATGGACAAGGGAGTGGGCGGCTTCCGCCTGGACGTGATCGACCAGATTGCCAAGGAGCCGGAGCTTGAGATCACCGCCAACGGCCCCATGCTCCACGCCTACCTGCGCGAGATGAGCGCCAGGACCTTCAAGCGGGGCGACCTGATCACCGTGGGCGAGGCCTGGGGCGCGAACACCGAGAACGCCAGGATTTACAGCAAGCCCGACGGGAGCGAGTTCTCCATGGTCTTCCAGTTTGAGCACATCTGTCTGGACCAGCAGCCGGGGAAGGAAAAGTGGGACTTAAAGCCCCTGGACTTTGTGCAGTTAAAGCGCGTGCTGGCTAAGTGGCAGAAGGCCCTGTATCAGAGGGGCTGGAACAGCCTGTTCTGGAACAACCACGACCTCCCAAGGATCGTGTCCCGGTGGGGGAACGACGGCGAATACAGGGTCGAGTCGGCGAAGATGCTGGCCACCGTGCTCCACGGGATGCAGGGAACCCCCTACGTCTACCAGGGGGAGGAGCTGGGCATGACCAATGTGCGCTACCCCATCTCTGAGTACCGGGACATCGAGACGCTTAATCTATACCGGGAGCGGATGGAGCGCGGGTACGAGGAGGCGGACGTGATGGCCTCCATCTACGCTAAGGGCCGCGACAACGCCAGGACGCCCATGCAGTGGGAGGCGGGGGAGAACGCCGGCTTCACCGCCGGGACCCCCTGGATCCGCGTGAACCCCAACTACCGCGAGATCAACGCCGCCAGCCAGAGGGAGGATCCAAACTCGGTGTTCTCCTACTATAAGAGGCTGATCAGGGTTCGGGCGGAGTACGAGATACTGGCCGAGGGGGACTTCGAGCTGCTGTGCGAGGAGGACCCGGACATCTTCGCCTATGTGAGGCGGTGGAACGGGCAGAAGCTTCTGGTGGCGGCTAACTTCCACGGGAACACGGTTGAATATGATATTCCGGAGGAGTTTCGGGAGAATGGGATAAGGCTGATTGGAAATTATGAGGAGGGGGAGATAGGAAGACTGAGGCCGTATGAGGCGGTTATGATGGTGGTTAATGCTTGAGAATGAGTTAGCGGGCCTTCCAGGAGATACTATTTCTCCTGGAGGGCCCGCTCGTCCCTGTACTAAACCGGCACACACAGCTCCCCCACCGAGTACAGCGCCGCCTTCCCCGCGATTCTCACCCGCTCGCCGTCCATGCGGCAGTAGAGGATGCCGGTCCGGCGGGAAGCCTGGAAGGCTCGGATATCGAGCTTGTTCAACTTGCCCGCCCACAGCGGGACCACATGGCAGTGGCCGGAGCCGCAGACCGGGTCCTCAGGCACATCCATTTTGGGCGCAAAGGTTCTCGTCACGCAGTCGTATTCCGTGCCTTTTGCGGTAATCTGAAGCAGCAGCCCATCCAACTGGCGCACCAGGGCAAGATCCGGCACGGCGCGAAAAACCTGTTCCTCGTTTTCCAGCACACAGACCAGGTCCCGCCCCATCCAGGCCTCCACCGGGCGCACGCCGATGGCCTGCTCCATCAGATGGGTGACCGGCACGGGTTTAAGGGTGAAGGCGGGCATGTCCATCTCGTACAAATCCTCCGTCCGATCCACGGTTAGAATTCCGCTCTTGGTGGCGAAGGTTACAGACGCGCAGCCCACGTCCACAAACTGCATGATGACGCAGGCGGAGGCCAGGGTCGCATGGCCGCAGAGGTCGATCTCGCCGCCCGGCGTGAACCATCTGAGCTCGTATGCTGTTCCGTTTTTTACTAAAAATGCCGTCTCGGAAAAGTTGTTTTCCGCGGCGATGGAGATCATCGTCTCCTCAGGGAGCCACCGGTCCAAAACACAGATGGCGGCCTGGTTTCCCTTAAATATGGTGTCTGTGAACGCGTCCACGACGTACTGTCTGATTCTGAAATTCTTCATTTCTTATCCTTTCCTTTCGGCTCATCCGAGCAGCTTAAATGTGTTCATGTGATAGTCGATCAGCCCGTCCCGCTTCATATTCGACAATTCCCTGGAGAGCGCGCTGCGCTCAACGTTGAGATACTCCGCCATCCCGTTTCGGTTGAGCGGAATCTGAAATGCGGAGCGCTCCCGGCCGCGCGAGGCCTGCAACAGGTAGGTCAGAATCTTCTCCCGGACTGTGGGCTTCAGGAGGCAGTTAATACGCTCGTGCAGAACTAGCCCCTTCTCGGCCACAATGGAGATGTAATTTCTCAGCAGCCGCTCATGCCTCGGGCAGGCCTTTGGACAATGGGCCAGAATGCGGTCGTAGGGGAACAGGAGCACGGAGACGTCGTCCTGCGCCTCGACGGACACCGGGCTTTCCCTCTCCGGCTGCGCCGCCAACAGCACGCCGATCTCACTGCCTTTTTCCAGCAGGGTCAGGATGATCAACCGGTCCGACAGGTCCCATTTTATGGAGCGGGCATGCCCGGACAGGAGAACGCCGAACGTTCCCACGCGGCTGCCCTCCTCTATGATCATTTCCCCCTCGGCATATTGGACGTATCTTGCGCGCAGGCAGCCGAGAA
Source organism: uncultured Clostridium sp. (assembly GCA_900555045.1). GTDB lineage: Bacteria > Bacillota > Clostridia > Lachnospirales > Lachnospiraceae > Enterocloster. The sequence goes on from USJW01000025.1 coordinate 44,171, forward strand.
GCCCTGCGATTTCCTGCGGCTCAATGCCGGAGAACAATTTCATTTGCGCTAAATCTTCAAGATAGTCATTCACTGGTTTCCCTCACGATCCCTGTTCATTTGTTGCGTGCGCAACAAGAGATTTAGATAAATTATAGTATAGTGAGTACATAAAAACAAGGATAAGGTGAGAAACATGGAACACAGACGAAGAACACTCTGGATCACGCGCACGGCGCTTCTGACTGCGCTGCTGATCGTACTGCAGGCGGCGACAATGCCCTTGGGCAATTCCCTGGTAACCGGATCGATCGTAAACATGCTGCTGGTGGTCTCGGTGATGATCTGCGGCCTTTCATCCGGGCTCTGCGTCGCGGCGATTTCCCCGGTCATTGCAAAGCTTTTCGGAATCGGGCCGCTCTGGAGCCTGATCCCGTTTATCGCGGCGGGAAATGTAGTGCTTGTGGTGCTCTGGCATGTGATCGGCAACCGGGGCATGGGCGGGAAAAAGCACACCGCCCGCTTGGCCGCGCTGGTCACCGCCGCCGTGGCTAAATTTTTGGTATTGTATGTGGGAATCGTACAAATTGCCGTGCCTGTGTTCTTGAACCTGCCAGAACGGCAGGCGGCGGTCATCTCAGCGATGTTCTCCGTGCCGCAGCTCGTCACGGCGCTGGTTGGCGGGGCGTTCGCGCTCGCGCTGATTCCACGGCTTAAGAGAGCGGCGGGGGAGGAGGGATCTCATGGACGCCTTTTTTAGCGTCGCACTCTATGCGGTGACCATGGTTCTGCTGGGCGTCTCCTTTTGCAGGGATCGAAGGAAAACCATGCGGGCGCTCAAAAAGGCCTGGAACATGTTTATTCATGTTTTGCCCCAGTTTATCGCGATTCTTCTCCTGGTGGGGCTCATGCTCACAGCAGTCATGCCCGAGACGATCCGGCGCGTTATCGGTGCACAGAGCGGCTTTCCCGGCATGGTTTTTGCGGCGCTTCTCGGGGCGATCGCACTGGTTCCCGTCCTGGTGGCCTTCCCCGTGGCCGCCGGACTGCTGCAGAGCGGCGCGGGGGCCGCGCAGATTGCGGTTTTCATCTCCACCCTCACCATGGTGGGGATTGTGACCCTGCCCCTTGAAATAAAGTATCTGGGGAGAAAGGCTGCGGTGCTTCGCAATATGCTCTCGTTTCTGTTTGCCTTTGGCTCGGCTTTCGTGGTCGGGATGGTGATGACATGAAAGAGCTACTCAGAAGAAATTGGCTGCCTACGGCGGTCATCGCCGCTAATTTGATTCTACTGGTTTTCCAGCCGCAGAGAGAATTGACCGCCCTGCGCTTCACCGGCAGAAACGTTCTCCACTTCCTGTTCATGCTCACTCCGATTTTTGTCTGCATCGGGCTTCTGGACAGTTGGATCGAGCGGGACACCATGGTGAAAATTCTGGGGGAACAGTCCGGCAAAAGGGGCGTGCTTGCCGCGCTGCTCATGGGAATGGTGACAGCCGTCCCCCTGTACGCGCTGCTGCCGGTGGCCGGTGTCCTGCTCAAAAAGGGGAGCCGGATCTCAAACGTGCTGCTGTTTCTGTGCGCGAGCGCAAGCATACGAATTCCGCTGCTGCTGTTCGAGGTTTCCTCCCTGGGAGGCCGGTTTACATTTGTGCGGTTGGGGTTGAATGTGGGAGGGGTGATTGCGATCGCGTTTGGAGTCGAGAGGTTATTGACGGATAAGGATAAGGAGGAAATTTACCGGAGGGGTGGGGGAGAGTAAAAGAATATTGAGAAAATAATCGCACGGCG
>USJW01000026.1 GCA_900555045.1 uncultured Clostridium sp.
GAAATCAGCGGCTAGTTTTATCAGCTACTGATATTAATAGGGATTCGACGCGTTCACATCGTTCACAGAATCGATTAAGTACTGCGCCATCTCCTTCGGGTCTGCGCCGTCACTTAAGCTGTCAAATACCTCATAATAAACACCAGTACGTTCTTTTAATGCGGAGTTTTCAAAATTCGGGTCAAAGGAATAGGCACATGTATCCATCACCACGTTGTTGGCTTCCACGATGTTCGGGTCAAGGAGTCCGGCTTCCTCCAGGATTGCCTTTGCCTTGGTGTTGCAGGGGATTCCTCTCTCGGTGGTCAAAATCTTGATTCCGGTCTCGTTGGAGGTCAGGAATTCCAGAAGCAGAGCAGCCTCCTCCTTGTGCTGGGAGTTCTCTGTGATTGCGAAGCCCTGGGAAACCTTGGTCATGCCGAAGGGTTTTGCGCCTTCCGGCACCATGTAGCCGCCCACCACGATCTGCTGGTCGTCGTTCACGGAGTTGATGATGTTGTTGGCGGCGGAGTCATACTCCAGAACACCCGCGTAGTGTCCGTCCATCCACTTGGGGTTGGACAAGAAGGACTCGGCGCCGTCGCCCTGGATGGTGGCGATGGAGGGCTCTGCATGGCTCTCCTCCAGCGCGTTGATGTAGTTCATGCCGTCGGTGACTTCCTCGACGGTGTACTGAACCTCCATGTTCTCAACCCACGGCTTGCCGTATTTCTGCTGCAGGTACCACACCATGATCCAGAAGCGCTCGTAGCCCTCGCTGGCGCAGCAGTAATAGTCGTCGCCCAGCTTTTCCTTGAATACCCGGCCTGCCTCAAGCAGCTCCTCGGGGGTGGTGGGGATGGGGATTCCGGCCTTGTCAAAGGTGGTCTTGTTGAAGAAGTACAGCTTGGAGGAGACGCTGATCGGAACGCCCTGGAGCTTTCCGCCCACGGTCATGGCCTCTAAGTTGGTCTCCGGGAAGTTCCCCAGGGTGATGGTGTCGGAGAAATTGTTTAAGTCGGCGAACTTGGAGCCGTCGGAGGAGTACTGGTACAGCCAGTTCCAGTTGATCTGCATGAGGTCCGGGGCCGTGCCGCCTGCCAGCTGTGTGGCCACCTTGTCCTGCCAGCCGTCCCAGGCGCTGTATTCGCAATCGACGGTGATCCAGGGGTATTCCTTCATGAACGCGTCAACGGCCGCTAGGGTCGCTTTGTGGCGGGATTCGCCGCCCCACCAGCTGAAGCGGATGGTCACAGGCTCCTGGGAGCCGCCTGCGTCGGTGGTCGGGGTGCCCGCGTCGGACGCCTTCGTCTCCGGGGCCGCCGTTGTGGCCTGGGTGCTCTCCATGGTCACGGGCTTGGTGCAGCCGGTCATAAGGATCATGGCCGCCGACAGTGCAAGAGCTGTTACTTTTTTCAATTTTTTCATAAATGTGTATCCCCCTTCTACTTTTTACGCTCGGTGACACCGGCGATTCGTTTTACTTTCCTTTCGGGACTTCGATCTCGAACCATACATAGTTTACGCGCTCGTTCTCATTGATCTCGATGGCGTGCTCGATGTTGATCGGGATAAACGCCCAGTCGCCCTCAGAGAGCTCGATCTCCTCATCCGCTGCGCGGTAGATAAACTTGGTTCCCTTCATCCCGTAGTACCACTGGTACAGGTTGTCATGGCTGTGGGGAGCCGCCTTGTTGGGGCCGTTTCCGATGATGGCGCCCAGGGTCATTCTGGTGATAAAGTGGGTGTCCAGGATGGAGTAGGAGTGGATTCCCTCCGGCCGGAAGCCTTCCACGTACTCGATGCAGCCGCTAATGGGGCAGAATCGGGGCAGCGCGATATGCCAGTGCTCCCACTGCTCGTGATCCTCCGGAAGCATCTCGCAGGTCATCTGCAGGTATTCCATGTCGGTCACCGCGTGGAGCATGTTGACCTCCTGATCCATGTTGGGGATAAAGAGCGACGGCTCCGTGATGTTGAACGCCTTCTTCGGGGTGGTGACGTAGCCCTCGCCGTCCGTGAAGTAGATGAGCTGTGTGACATCCGAGAAAACCTCCAGCTCCACCACCTGGCCGGCCTTCACCTGGCATTTGTAGGTGTGAACTCCGTCCACCATGCCGGGGAGCATCTCTGCCCGCATGACGCCGTTTTCCAACTTCTCGAATACCATATTCTCCTTTTTTTGGTACTGAATCACTCCCATAATGTTACCTCCTGTTATACTTTTTAGCGTAGTCCTGTAAACTTGCGCTTACTTCCTCATAAAATACGTCCCTTGAGATTTCCTGCGAGATGTATTGGGTCCAGATGGGGATCATCTTTTCCACCATCACGGAGGGCACGGTCCTGCGCATGCCGATGGTGGTCCGATCGTCCGCCAGCCATCCGGCCAGTCCTTCGCGCTGGATTTCTCTCAACGGGGAATCGCCGTCCCCGTCCGCCAGCCAGTCGAGAAACGCTGTGGCCTCCTTGGGGGCGCTGCAGTCCTTTGTGATCCCCAGGCGGATCACCTTGATCTGCATCTTGTTTTTCTCCTCATCGTCGGAGAGCAGAAGCGGTCCGACCTGGATTTTATCTTTCATCTCCTGGGACAGGTTCATGTGACTGAAGCCGTCCAGGCTCTCGTTTACGATCATTGCATACTTGCCGATTGCGAAGTAGTTTCTCGCCAGGTCGCTTGAGATCTCCAGCGGCCGCCGGTTGCCGTAGCTCAGCGTCAGGTCGTAGAAGTCCATCAGCTCATTCCACTCGGTATCGTTTGCGATGCGGCTCTGGTTGTTCTTCTCCAGCACCAACATGTACAGCTCCGGGTGCTTTTTCATGGAGACCATCTGCATGAGCCCCGACTCGATCATCTTGGAGGTGTTCATGTAGGAGTTGATGAAGACCTTCTTCTGCGCCGCCTTTACGTCCTCGCACAGGCGCTTAAGCTCCTGGAAGGTGACGGGAATCCGGTTCCACCCGGCGCTCTCCAGAATTTCCATGTTGTAGAGAATTCCGACCTCCTCGTACATGATCGGCAGCGAATAGCAGTCGGAGTTCCAACGGCTTCCCTCCAGCACCCGCCCATCCAGCGCGGCCGCCGCCCTCGTCTCGCCCAGCGGGATCAGATGGCCGCTCCACTCCTGAAGCTCGTTGCTGCCGTTTACCATGATAATGTCCGGCAGCTGGCCGGAGGCCAGGTTCATTTTTAAAAGGTTATAGTAGGAGTCGTCGCTGACGATCTCCCACTTGATGCTGTTGATCTCAGGATGGCTCTCCAGGTAGAAGTCGCTCAGCTCATCTAAAGATTCCTTGCTCATGTTGATATTTGAGATACATATTTTGAGATCCACCGGAGCGGCTGCGGTCTCAGCCGCCGCGGGGGAATCTACCTTGGCGCACCCCGCAAACAGCAGTGTCAGGCATGCGGCCCCTGCGAGCAACCATGTTTTTCTGAAGTTCTTTTTCATCTGCACCCCTTACCTTTCTTGTGGGGGAGGCCTTAACTGGTTTTTATTTTAACAGTTCAGAACCTCCGATAAAACTCATTATATTGAGCTGTTTGGTGGACAATTTTGACATTTGGATGGACGGCATGTTGTCCATATTGGACATAAATAGACATATAAATAGATGGAATCAGGCTATAAATTGTAAATTTTATACAATTTGCTGCGCTTCTATTTCGTTTGAAGGACATTTGATGTAGAATCTAAGATAGGAAACACCCCTTTCAGCCGCGCAGGCGGACCGTTTTGTGCTACTATTTTACAACAAAACAGGGGAGAGGGGAAATAATATGTTGGGAGTGTGGATCTTGGGAGAAAATTTTGTGTTTGATGTGGAAAAGCACGCGGTTTTGACCGGCGTGTTCGGCCGTGCGGCGGAGCGCTTCGCGGGGGAGTATGGGCTTAAAGTTCTGGCCTCGGCCATCGTGTCCTACGGCCGGCAGCGGGGGGACCGCATGCGTCGCAGAGCGCTTAGGGACGGGAGAGCGCTGAACTATGAGACCTACCTGGCCTACGGTGAGCTGTCCATCCCGTCAGAGCCCGGAGACTACAGCGTGCGCAGCCGCCAGCCAGTGTACATAAACTGCTGCCACCGCTGCCTGTGGGCCGAGGCGTGGAAAAAATTCGGTATGGAGCGGTACGGAAAGGTGTACTGCGACTATGTAGACTTCAGCCTGGTTCAGGGCTTCAGCCCGGACATGGTGATGCTTGTGGAGACCGCCATCGGCCGCGGCGACGCTGCCTGCGCGTTCGTAAACGTGGGATACCAGATGACCGACGAGGCCGAGAGGCGTCTCGCCGCGCTGCGGGGAGAGCTGGGGAATCGGTATAAGAAGGATTTCGGATACCACTGCGGCCATTTGTTAAACTCCTTTGACCGCGTCTTTGGCGCCGTCCTCGGGACGGACTACGGGAAAGTGCGGGAGGAAGCGCTTCGGGAGTTTGCGAAGATTTACTCGGAGGACGCAGTGAAGAAGCTTGAGATGGAGGCGCAGAGGGACTTTGAGGAGATTTGAGAAGGGATAAGCTGCTCATGAGCTGACCGGAAGAAGGCGTACGATTAACTGATCAAATATGAAAGTCGGTTGGGGACCTGTTGAGAAAGTTTCTTTTTGGACGTTGGCTAATGCCGAAGACAGGAGTTTTAAATCTGCATCAAAAAGCAGATTTAAAACTCCTGTCTTTTTATTTCCCTGCTTGTGAAAAGATAGTGGGTGTTTTATGCAGCTGTTTTATGTGGCTGCTTTACGCGACTGCGCAGTGGGTGAGAGCCGGAACCTCCCTCCCCCACTCCCCCGGTTCTCACGAACGGATGCATCCAACACCCACACCCACACATATTACCAGTCCTTCACCGCCCCGTCAAACCCCCTCTTCGCCTCATTGCTCCCTCTCTCATTAGCCGGGTACAGCTCCGTGGCGTCCTCGGCCAGCTCCACGCCGATTCCAGGCGCATCCGGGATCAGCAGGCAGCCGTTCTCGTACTTTAACGGCTCCTTCACCATCCGGTCCTCGGCGCCGTTTAGGCAGAAGCCCGGCAGCTCCTGGATGCCCAGATTCGGGATGCAGGCGCACAGCTGCAGGCAGGCTGCGGTGGAGACGGGGCCCAGGGGATTGTGGGGGATAACCAGCACGTCGTGGGCCTCCGCCACCGCACAGATCTTCTTGCTGGTGGTGATTCCGCCCACCGCGCACACATCCGGGCGGATGTACTGGGCCGCATTCCGGCTGAGCAGCATCTCGAACTCCCGCAGACTGATGTAGCGCTCGCCCGTGGCGATGGGGACTGCCACCTTGCCGGCCACCTGGGCCATGGAGTCGATGTTGTCGGGGCCGACGGGGTCCTCGAACACCATGGGCCGGTACGGCTCCACCGCGCGCCCGAAGGCGATGGCCTCCGGCACGGTCATGCCCCGGTGCGCCTCCAGCACAAAGTCGAAATCATAGCCCACCGCCTCGCGGCAGACGCGGACCTTCTCCAGTTCGTCCTCCACCCGGCCGCTGTAGAACTCATTTTTGCCGTCTGCGGACGGCTTCGCGGGCCCGTTGACAAAGATTTTGGCGGCGGTGAAGCCCTGCTTTTTCAGCTCCACGTAGCTTGCCGCCAGCTCCTCGTTGGTGGCCGCCTTGGTCATGACGGAGGCGTACACGCGCACGCGCTCCCGCACCCGTCCGCCCAGCAGCTCGTAGACCGGCACGCCCAGCTTCTTGCCCTTGATATCCCAGAGCGCGATATCGATGGCCGAGATGGCGCTCATGATCACGGAGCCCCGGAAGTAGACGGAGCGCAGAAAGTTCTGGTTGAAGTCCTCGATCTTAAACGGGTCCTTCCCGATCAGGTAGGAGCTGAACTTCTCGATGGCGGCCGCTGTGGCACCCAAATATCCCCAGTTTCCTGCCTCGCCCAGCCCGACGATCCCCTCGTCCGTGTAGACATGGACGAACAGGTAATGTTTGGCATAAATCAGTTTTACGTCTGTTATTTTCATAGACAGGTCCTCCGTTTTAAATGTGATTTAAGATAAACTGCTCATGGAGCGCCAGCGCTTTTTGGTATTCGTCGACGCGGTTGATGGTAAACCCATGGCGGGAATTTCGGAAGCGCCGCAGCGTGACCGTGACGCCCGAGGCCGCCAGCTTGTGGGCGAACGCCTCGCACTCGTCCCTCAGCGAGTCCTCTCCCGCGCTGACCACAAGGCAGTCGGGGAAGGTGCCAAGTACCTCCTCGGAGGCCAGGATGGGCGAGGCCAGCGGGGAGAGGGCCTCCTCCGGCTGGAGGTAGAAATCCAGGTACTGCCGCTCCATCTTGGCCCGCGCAACTCTTTTGGCGTCGCCCCGCTGCTGGGGGCTCAGCTTGCTGAGCGGGTTTTTCATCTGGTCGGCCGGCATGTAATCCAGAATCATGCCAGCGGGCCGGAATGCGCCCCCTTCTGTGGCCTGGAATGTGGCCCCTTCTGCGGCCCGGATACAGGCCGCCGCGGCCAGATTGCTTCCCGCGCTGTGGCCGATCAGCAGAATCCGCTCCAGGTCAACATTCAGCTCATCCGCATGAGAATACGCATACCGGATGATGTCATAGCACTGGTTGACCGCCGCCGGGAACGGGTTTTCCGGGGCCAGGGCGTAGTCCACGTCCCAGACCAGGGCGCCGGTGCGGGCGGCCATGTTGCTGCAGTAGACCTGATCCCGGTCCGCCCGCCCCTTGATGAACCCGCCTCCGTGGAAGTTGATCAGCATGGGCAAGCTGCGCTTGTTCTCAGGGTCCGGCCGGAACTCATACACCCGGACGGTGCCCTCTGACACCGGCACGCCAAGCTCCTTTTGTTTTACCGGAAGGGCGGCGAGCTCTCCTTCTGAGAGCGAGGGAAACGCGCCCTGGGCCCTGGCCTTCTCGGCCAGCTTTATCAATTCTTCACGCTCCATCTCAAACCTCCGGATCATGCTGCTTTAGAATGCGGGGAATACCGTCATCACGTAGAAGACGTACACAACGACTAATATGATTGTAATCAACCAGCCGCCTTTTATCAAATCCTTTAGGTTATATCCGCCCTCAGCCATCGCCATGGGGATCGCGGGGGTGGCCATTGGGGTTAAGAAGGCGGTCAGGCAGCCGACGCTCACGAGGATCATCGGTCCGATGGGGTTAGCGCCCAGCGCCTTGCAGGCCAGGATACAGATGGGGGTGAACACCTGGATCACGGCGCGGTTTAACATGAACTGGGTGACGATGAAGGGCACGATGAAGAACAGTGCGCCGATCACATAGCCGTTTTTAGTCCCACCGACCATGGAGCCCAGCCACTGCCCGATCACGTCTCCGGCGCCGGTCTCGCTCAGCGCGCTGCCCAGGGCCAGAGCGCCTACAAACAGCAGGATCATGTCGAGGGGAAGCGATGTCATGGCCTCCTTGGTGGAAAGGGCGCCGCACAGCACCATCAGGATGCCGCCGATGCAGGCGATAACCCAGTTGTCCACGCCCAGCTGCGGGGAGAAGAACAGGGCGATGATGGTGCCAAAGAAGATCACAATGCCGGAGATATCCGCTTTGCCGGACAGCTCAGACTGGATGGCGCCGCTCTTTTTGCCGGAGCGGCTGCCTGCGGCGGCGCCCACCTGCTTCGGCATAAATTTCGGCGCGATGAACATGGCCCAGGCCGGGATCAAAATCAACATCGGCCATTTGGCGATAAAGAAGTCGATGGGGTTGATCACATACTGGCTCATCTCGTAGGTGGCGAGGAACGCGTTGTTCTGGCTGGCCTGGGTGATGGCCGCGTCGGTGGGGAACGTCATGCAGCAGCCGATGGCGACCACGCAGAGCGGAAACATCACCTGCGAGGGGCTCACGTCGCTCTCATCGCAGAGCGCCGCCACCAGCGGGGACACGATGGCGAAGACCACCATGGGGCTCGAGATAAAGTTTGTCAGCAGGACCGTGATCAGGAGATAGCCGAAAAACGCTTTCTTGAAGGAGCCCTTTGTCAGCTTCATGATAAAGTCGCAGAGGCCGCGGATAAACGAGGTCTTACGCAGACCGGCCGCCACCATAAACATGCCCGCCATCAGGATCGTGTTGGCGTTGGAAAAGCCGCTCAGCGCGGATGCCGGTTTGAGGCACCCTGTGAGGACCAGCAGGATCATCGAGGACATCGCGGTGACCCACATGGGAATCCTGTTCAGCATATAGGAGACAAGCGTTAAGATAAAAATTGCAATACAAATGACAAGTTGATTGTTCATATACCATACCCTCCATACAGTGTTCGCGTCTCCGGCCGGATTTGCGGTTTGATGAGTACAGAATAATGGAATTTTTGTAAAAAATCGTGGGTAATTTAAATGAAAATCGGAGGAGCCATGGACATGTTTTGGTGAAAAAGCCGGAAAAATATATGAGGGCTCACAGAAAAAATCGAAATATTTTGAATGTAATGAGCCGGTGAAAATGAGAAAAGTATCGAAAACTTGTGGAATCATGGGTGGAAGACAGGCGCAAATCCGGGAAATAAGGTCCGAATAATTTACACGTGGTGAATATTTGGATATGCTATACTAAAAATATATCATTCACAGTGCTTCTTGGAGGGTGTCATGGGAATCATACATTACGAGATCAACTGGCCGGGGAAAAACATCCCCATCGATCTGTGCGCGCACGAGCTGTCGCGGTACGGCTACCACTGGCATGAGGAGGAGTATGAGATCGATATTCTGCTCAGCGGAAAAGGGGAATTTTGCTGTGAGGGCAGTATGTTTACCTTGGAGGCGGACGACGTGATTCTGATCAACTGCAAGGACGGGCACGGCTCCTTCACGCTGGAGCCCAACACATATTCCATCGTGCTCCGGTTTTCCTCCGAGGCATTCAAAAAATATGTGGAGCCGGACAAGCGGTTCAAGTTTCACTGCGTGTCCGGGGAAGCCACCAGAAATGCCCCCGCTTTTCGCAGACTGCGCGCCTGCGCCGCCCAGATTCTGGAGGCCCAGATCCACAGAAGCCCCCACGCGGACCTGGCCGTGGACGGGGCCATGGAGCTGCTGATGTACACGCTGTTTCGCAGCTTTCCGCCCACACAGATCCCCCACGTTAAACCCAAGGACGACGAGCGCAGAAAGAGCATCGCAAACATCATCAAGTACGTGGACCGGCACTTTTCCCAGAAGATCACCCTGGACGACCTGGCCCGGATCACCCGCTACAACCGCACGTACGTGTCCACGTTCTTCAAGGAGAATGTGGGGATGAATTTTTATGAGTATCTGACGCGTGTGCGGTTTGTTCACGCGCTCAACGACCTGGATCATAAGGAGAAAAACCTGACCGAGATCGCCATCGACAACGGATTCCCGGATCTGAAGACCTTCAACTACCGGTTCCGCGCCCTGTTTCACATGTACCCGTCGGAGTACCGTTTGGTGGCGGAAGGAGTGGTGCCCCGGAAGTCTAACCAGAGAAGGTACTGCGAGGAGGACAATGAGCTGGTGGTTGGGAAGATGGGGGAGTATATGGGGGAGTGAAGTGGTTTGCCGTGGCAGTTCACAGCGAGGAGAAGTACAAAAATACCGCCAGCCGTTTGATCGGCCGGCGGTATTTTAATACTCAAACGCATAAGAATCCATGGTCTGACTGTTGTTGATCAGCGCGTCGCTGTTCAGCTTTTTTTGCCGCAGTGCCTTGTCGCTCTTTAACAGCGCGCTGTAGATGATATCCATCACATACAGATACATCAGGTTGTCGGAGAGCGCCGTGGTGTTGTTGGCGATCAGCTTGTCCGAGACGATAAATTTGTAGTCCGAGATGTCGCTCAGCTTGGGGGAGTCCACGCTGGTGATGGTCAGATTTTTTCCTCCCCGGTCGATGGAGGCGCTGGCGGCCTGGTAGATATCCTTCATCATGATGCTGCGCGCGATGAAGATGGACAGGTCGCCCGGCGCGGTGTTGGTCACCTGCAGGTTGATGCTGAGGGGATCCGTGAAGTCCTTGGCGCGGATTCCGGTCAGCTCCAGCTTGTAGCGGAACTCCTTGGCCACGAAGGCGGTGCCCGCCAGCGCGTAGAGATTGATGTTCTTTGCGCTTTTTATCATCTCTGCGGCTTTGAACACCGTGGCCTCGTCCAAAAGGGCGGCCGTGTTGTTCAACATACTCCGGTAATCGGAGGTGATGGAGGCAATAAAATTCCCGCCGGAAGCGGGGGTCTCCTGCACCATGTTGTTGTAGAAATTTTCCTGGGCCAGTGCAATTTTTAATCCATTAAAGCCCTTGTATCCCAGCTTTTTGCAGAAGCGATTGATGCTGGCCTCCGAAGTGCCGGTTTCGTCCGCGAGAGCGGTGATCGTCGTGGTGAGAATCTGTTCGGCGTGATTGATAACGTACTGGCTGATGGCGTTCTCGCTCACGGTGAAATTAGGCTGCATGGAGATGATTTTGGAAACAACTGTCGATACCATAAAATCCTCCTTATTCTATTCTAAAAGTATAGCATATTTCCAAAACATTTGCAAATATTGATTGGAAATGAAAATATAAATCAAATATATTGACAGCTAACGAAAATGGTGATAGGATAAAATCATAAAAATAACGGGCTAGCACTGGATAAAATGACAGTTATGCACAAAAAATGGGATGAAGCACTGGAAAAAATGATTTGTGATGAAAATTGACTTCAGGGTGCCCGTTATGGAAATAAGGAAAGGAGAAGGTATGAGAGAGTTTGACTATGAGAAGCGGTATGACGTGATCGTGGCCGGCGGCGGAGTGTCCGGGTGTACGGCGGCGATCGCGGCAGCCCGGCTGGGAGCGGATGTCCTTATAATCGAGCAGGGCGGCTACCTGGGCGGCGCGCTCACCGAATGCGGAGTCGGCCCCATGATGACGTTCCACGCGGGCGAGAAGCAGGTGATCCGCGGAATCATGGAGGAGATCGTGGAGCGCCTGAAAACGGCGGGCTATTCCACGGGCCACATTTACGACACCATGCAGTACATCAGCTACCTGACCCCGTTTAACGCGGAGGGCTTAAAGATCGTGCTGGACGACATGGCGGCGGAAGCGGGCTTGAGCGTACTGTTCCACACGTTTATCGGAGCCGCGGCGTGCGAGGACGGGAAGATTACCTCCCTGACCGTGTGCAACAAGGATGGGATGCACAAGGTTTCTGCCAGCGTCTTCGTGGACGGCACCGGGGACGGGGACGTGGCGGCATTCGCGGGAGCGCCCATGACCAAGGGGAGAGAGTCGGACGGAGCTGCTCAGCCCATGACCATGAACATGAAGTACATGAACGTGGACACGGAGGCCATCAAGGAGCATATCCGGACCCACATCAAAGATTTTTCACGCCATCAGGGGAACGAGGGGCTGATGGACACGGTGAGCCGTTTCTCCTTCTGCGGATTCCAGGATGAATTCCGGGAGGCCAGGGAGCGCGGCGAGCTGGAGATCCAGAGGGAGGATGTGCTCTGCTTTGAGACGGACCGCCCGGGGGAGTACATTATCAACACCACGCGGATCATCGACCACGACGCGGTGAACGCGGCCAGTCTAAGCGACGCGGAGGTCACAGGCCGGCGCCAGTGCATGCAGTTGGACCGGTTCCTGCGCCGGCACGTTCCGGGCTTTGCCCACGCACATCTGGAGTTTACGGGCCCCAACGTGGGCGTCAGGGGTTCCAGACAGCTGGTTGGGGAGTACACGCTGACCGCGGACGACATCTTAAAGAGACGGAGGTTTGACAGCGTGATCGCCCATTCCGCCTACCCCATCGACATCCACAATCCCAAGGGGGTGGGGACGGACAGCCGGTTCCTGTCAGAAAAAGGGACGTACTACAGCATCCCCTACGAGGTTCTGTACAACAAAACGATCCGGAATTTGCTGGTGGGCGGACGGTGCGTGAGCGCATCCTTTGAGGCCCAGGCGGCCATCCGGACCACCCCGACGGCGGGGGCGCTGGGACACGCGGCGGGGGTCGCGGCAGCGCTTGCGGCGAAGGCGGACGGGGACGTGACGAAAGTTGATCCGACTGAGATACAGCGGCGCCTGAGGGAACAGGACGCGTACCTTGATCTCTGAGGGCAGCCGGGGGACGAAACACAGGATGAGAGAGTAACAAAATAAAGGCCAGAGCTGCGGTAAGGCAGTTCTCATGAAGGAGGATTTTTTAAATGACGATTCAGGTTATTGGAATATTGGGGTTGTTTGTTTTGATGGTCGTGCTGATGATGACGAGAAAGCTTCCGACCATACTGGCGCTGCCGATTATGGCGGTGGGCATCGCACTTATTGCGGGAATTCCGTTCATGGGCGGAGAGTTCAGCATCGCCAAGGACGTCCTAGAAGCGGGCGCTATGCGCATGAGCACGGCCATCGCAGGACTGTTCTTCGGCGGCTTCTTCGGAAAGGTGCTTAGCCGTGTGGGCATCACCAACACAATTATCCGCAAGGCTGCTGAGATGGCGGGCGATAAGCCGCTTCCCATCGGGTATGCGTTTCTGCTGGTAACCTCCATCATTTTCGCGGCTTCCAACGGTCTCGGAATGATCATTCTGGTTGGAACCATCATCATCCCGATCATGATCAGCGCCGGCATCAGCCCCCTGACCGCGGGAACCATCCTGCTTCTGGGCAACGGCATCGGCGTTACGTTCTCCGTGGGCACTCTGGGCGTTTACATCGACACTCTGGGACTTCCGCTGGAGACGGTCACCCAGTATTCCTTCCTCTGTGCAGCTCCGCTGATCGTGGTCTCCATCATTATGGTTTACATAATGACAAAGGCGGGCGGCAAGAAGAGAAAAGCGTGGGCTATGCCGGCCTCCGACATGGGCTCTGAGAAAAATGTGCGTTCCATCGCTCTGATCTCCCCGTTAATCCCGGTTTGCCTTGTATTTGCGTTCAAGCTTCCGTTAGTTCCCGCGATTCTGATCGGTATTGTGGTGACATTAATTCTGGCAACCCCGAAGAATGCGGTTCATGTGGTATCCAGCTCCTTCGTGGAAGGAATTCAGGAGACGGCCGGCGCCTGCGGTCTGATGATCGGCATCGGTATGGTGTTAAAGGCAGTTATGGCTCCCGAGGTTGCGGCTGTTCTGGAACCGGTCATCAAGGCCATCATTCCGTCCAGCGCGATCATGTTTGTCCTGGTATTCGGACTGCTGTCCCCGCTTGCCATCTACCGCGGACCGTTAAACGTGTGGGGCCTTGGCTCCGGAATCGTTGCGCTTTTGGCCTCCTGCGGCATGAACCCTGTGGCGGCCATGGTGGCGCTTAGACTGGATTCCAACGTTCAGGCGGTATGCGATCCCACCAACTCACACAACGTGTGGATTGCGGATTTCACCAAGACGGACGTGAACGAGTATCTGAAGAAGACCATCATCTGGATCGCGGTTTCTACACTGGCCGGTCTGGTGGTTGCGAGCTTCGTGGTATTATAAACTGCATTATGATTCACAGGAGTCAAAGTCAGGCGGCCCGGCTTTGGCTCCTGCTGTCAGGATGATTAAGAGGAGAGCTTGTAATTATGAATAAGAAGGTAAGGATTGGAATTGACGTAGGAGGAACGTTCACGGATGCGGTCGTCATCGACAGCGACACCTATGAGGTGGTGGCGAAGAAGAAGATTCCGACGACGCACGAGGAGGGCGTGGCGGTCGGCGTGGTGACGCTGATCAGCCAGCTGATGGATGAGCTGGGGATCGCCCCGGAGGACGTGGTGTTTATTGCCCATGGAACCACCCAGGCCACCAACGCGCTGCTCGAGGGTGATGTGGCCAATGTGGGAATCATCGGCATGGGCACCGGCATGGACGCAAGGGGAGCGAAAAACGAAACAAACGTCGGGGACATCGAGCTGGCTCCGGGGAAATTCCTTAAAACCAGCCACGCGTTTCTGGACTCCAAGCAGGTGGACGGCAGCCGGATTCAGGCGGCCATCGACGAGGTGAGAGCCGGAGGAGCGCAGGTGATCGTGGCCTCCGAGGCCTACAGCGTGGACAATCCGGAGAACGAGCTTCTGGTGCAGGAGACTGCCGAGAGTCAGGGACTTTACTGCACCGGCGGCCATGAGATTTCCCAGCTCTACGGCCTGAAGATGAGAACCCGAACCGCCGTTGTCAACGCCTCCCTGATCCCGAAAATGATGGAGACTGCCAACATGACGGAGCAGGCGGTCCTAGATACGAAGATTCAGTCCGGCCTTATGATCATGCGCTGCGACGGCGGCGTCATGAGCATCAATGAAGTGAGAAAGCGCCCGATTCTCACCATGCTCTCCGGTCTGGCTGCGGGTGTGGCCGGGGCCCTGATGTACGAGAAGATTTCGGACGGAATTTTCTTTGAGGCGGGCGGAACCAGCGTGGACATCTCCGTCATCAAGAACGGCAAGGTCATGATCAAGTATGCGCAGGTGGGCGGCCATAAGACGTACCTGCAGTCCTTGGACGTCAGAACCCTGGGCGTGGCGGGCGGCTCCATGGTGCGTGTGAGCGACGGGAAAATTGTGGACATCGGCCCGCGCTCGGCCCATATCGCGGGCAAGGAGTACGAGTGCTTCCAGCCGGACGGCGCCCTGGATCACTCCTCCGTGCTGTTTGTCAGCCCCAGAGCGGACGATCCCAAGGAGTACGTGCTGGTGAAGAATCCGGCGGGAAAGGAGTACTCCCTCACGCTGGCCGGAGCTGCCAACCTCCTGGGCTATGTGCCGGATGAGGACTACGCAAGGGGCAACGATCAGACCACGAAGGCGGCCTGGGATGCCCTGGGGGCGTACCTGGGGTGCGACGGAACTGACGCGGCCAGGCAGGTGGTGGATTTGGCCATGGAGAAGCTGGTGACCGTGGTGGATGAGCTGATCGAGGAGTACGAGCTGGATAAGAACTTTGTCACCCTGGTGGGCGGCGGCGGTTCCGGTGCGGTGATCGTTCACTCCCTGGCCGAACGCATGGGCGTGAAATGGAAGATGGCGAAAAATGCCCCCTACATCTCCACCATCGGCGTTGCCCTGGCCATGGTCCGGGAGCAGATGGAGCGGACCATCGCCAACCCGACGGACGACGACATCAAGAAGATCCGCCGCGATATCATCGAGAAAATCGTGAAATCCGGCGCCAGGGAAGAGACGGTGGATGTGACCATCGAGGTGGACGCGCAGAAGAACATTCTCCGCGCCATCGCTACCGGGGCCACAGAGCTGCGGCAGAAGGATTTGGCCGCGGCGGACTTAAAGCCGGAACAGCTTCGGGCCATCTGTGCGGAGGCCCTGGGCACACCGGAGGCGGAGACCAACTGTGTGGCCTCCTCGGGCAGATGGAACGTCTATGAGTCAGTGCTCAAAAAGAAATTCCTCGGCGTCTTCAGCCAGAAGATTCGCCGCCTGTGCGTCATCGACCGGGAGGGCGTTGTGCGGCTCAAGAAGGAGAAGGCGGAGTGTCTGAAGTTCTCCAAGGCCAGAAAGAACACCGAATTTGCGGAATTTCTGGACGCGAACACCACGTTCTCCGACGCCAATGCCACCATCCCCAAGGTGTTTATTTTCTACCGGGAGAAGATGCTGGATCTGACGGGCATGCAGAGCGCCGAGCAGCTAAATTCCATCCTGGACGTGGAGATTGAGGACATGGATGACGGCGAGGAGCTGATTGCGGTGGCCTACAAATAGCCGGAGAGATAAAAATGGAAAGGGGATCCCGAATGATATCAGATGAAGTTCTGGCCATGTTCGAGCTGAGCAATGACCTGCTGTTCGGAAAGATACCGGAGAGCAGATACCGCTATTACGTGGAAGAGTCCCTGCGCCTCGGCCGGGAGGCCGCCGGCAGGGTGATGGCCGCCGGATGGGCGGCGGCAGGGGAATCCGGCGGCGCGAAGGATATCTATGACCTGTACCGGGAGGCGGGAATCAAAATCATTTATCGGGAGAAGAGCGGGAAAAGTTACGGGGTCTCCTTTCGCGCCCAGAGCGAGTACGGGAAAGACGGGAGCGCGGAGGTTCTGATCTACAGGCAGTCCATCGCCGAGCTGGCGGAGCACAGCAGGGAGGTGCTCGCGCCGGGGGGTGAGGGGGCCGGGGACGGCCGCGCGTCCGCCGCTCCCGCTGCCGCCGGGATGGACACGGGGATTGACGCAGAGAAGGCGCTGCAGGTGCATCTGGCCCACGAGTATTTTCACTATCTGGAGGACCACAGCAGTGAAATAAAGGACGAGAGGACGATGGCGTACTACGGGAACGGGTACGTGTCGGATTACCTGGAGCCGGTGGAGCTCACCCGAATTTTTGGAAAAAAACGGAAAGCAGGAATCCTTCGGTGCAGCGAGATCGCGGCCCACGCCTTTGCCAAAGAGCTGACGGGGCTCAAGATTCTGCCCAATTTTTATGACTACACATACCTGATCGCAGCTCGCAGCGTGAGCCGGGAAGATTTTTTCAGACGTGTCAGAGAATATGAAATGATATTTGTGAAATAGAGATTTGAGGAGTAAGATTTATGAGATACGACGTGGAACATATCATCGAGCACAGCGGAAAACAGGTCCGCCTCTTTGGGATGCTGCCGGGAAATGCAGAGGAAATCCAGGCAGACAGGAGGCACCCGGCGGTGATTCTGCTGGCGGGCGGCGCGTACTGGCGAAGAAGTCCGCGGGAGCAGGAGCCGGTGGCGAGAAAGCTTCTGGCCTCGGGGATCAGCCCGTGGATTCTGGAATACAGCGTGGCTCCGGAGGTGTTTCCGCAGTCTCTCTGCGAGACTCTTTTGGCCGTCGGCTGGCTGAGAAAAATGGCGGGGGAATTCCGGATCGACGAGGGGAATATTTCGGTGTGCGGGTTCTCCGCTGGCGGCCACCTGGCAGCCAGCACAGGCTGCTTCTGGGACCGGGATTTTATACAGAGGAGAATCGGAAATCCGGGCGATGCCGTGAGGCCGGATCAGCTGATTTTGTGTTATCCGGTGATCACGTCGGGACAATATGCACACCAGGATTCCATCCGCTGTCTTTTGGGAGAGGACTGTGAGGACGAGGCCCTCAGGGAGCTGGTGTCCCTGGAAAAGCAGGTGTCGGACACGTTCCCGCCTACCTTTTTGTGGCATACCTTCGCGGATGCGTCGGTTCCGGTGCAGAATGCACTTCTGATCGCGCTTGAGATCGCAAACCATGGGGTGCGTTTGGAGATGCACGTTTACCCCGACGGGAAGCATGGGCTTTCCACGGGGGATTATGAGTCGTGCGGGGAATTGAAGGCCGGGGAGAGGTATGATGCGGCTGAATGGGTGGAGAAGGCTGTGAGGTTTGTGTATAGCGGGCAAGAGGAAAATAAAATGAATTAAGGAAAAGGGAGCTTTGAATCTGCGAAGAGGGCGGAGGAGAGGCTTCTTTTTTGCGTGAGGAGAAGGAAATTGGAGTGCAGCGCAACCGCGTGAAGGGGAATATGGGGCGGGAGAGCGGGCGGTTGGGACTTTACCCACATTTTACAATCTCTATACCATACCTTGCTTTCACCCAATCCAAATCTTTTGTATACTCCAAAATGTAACAGGAAAGTGAATTGAGGAGCACCGATTGGATTGGGTGCATTACATTTTGGAGGCAAGGGATTATGAGAAAAAACAGCAAGGCAATTTTGACAATGATTGGCGCTGCGATTTTGGCGGCGGGAGCGCTGGCGGGCTGCGCCGGGGCTTCTGGGCAGAGCGCGGGACAGAATGCGGCGCAGACTTCAGGCCAGACCACCGGCCAGACGCAGAGCGCGGGCCAGACCGGGGCGGAGGAAACTCCCGCGGCGCAGACCACAGCGGACGCCGCGGCCGGCATCCCGGCGGATTTGAGCGGTTCCATCAGCATGGTCGGGTCGACCTCCATGGAAAAGTTTGCGAATGCGCTCAGCGAGGCGCTTATGGAGAAGTACCCGAATGTGACGGTGTCCCCGCAGTTTGTGGGATCGGGCGCAGGCGTTGAGGCGGTTTTAAACGGAACGGCGGATATCGGGAACGCATCCAGGAATTTAAAGGATGAGGAGAAAGAGAAGGGCGCGGTGGAGAATATTGTGGCGATCGACGGGATCGCTGTGGTGGTTGACCCGGCAAACGCCGTGGGGGATCTGAGCAAGCAGCAGCTCTCCGATATCTACGGCGGAAAGATCAACAACTGGAAGGATGTCGGCGGCGCGGACGCACCGATCGTGGTGGTCGGGCGTGAGGCCGGGTCCGGGACCAGGAGCGCGTTTGAGGAGATTTTGAAGCTGGAGGATGCCTGCAAGTACAGCAATGAGCTGGACAGCACCGGCGCTGTGATGGCGAAGGTGGCGTCCACCCCCGGCGCCATCGGCTATGTGTCCCTGGATGTGCTGGACGACACGGTGAAGGCGTTAAAGCTGGACGGCACGGAGCCGTCCGAGGAGACCATCAAGGCGGGCACCTACTTCTTAAGCCGTCCCTTTGTGATGGCGACCAAGGGGGAGATCGGCGAGCAGAGCCAGCTGGTGCAGGCCATGTTCGACTACATCTACTCCGAGGAGGGAGCAGAGCTTGTGAAGTCGGTTGGACTGATCACGGTTGACTAAGCACAGAAGGAGCGAGACTGCATGAGTTCAGGGACAATATCCATCTACTCCCACCACGGCAGCAAGTCCGCCGTCGAGAGAGCCGCGCAGGTTATCTTCACCGCCTGCGGCTTTTTCGCCGTGCTGGCGGTGGCGTCCATCGCGCTGTACATGGTGGTGAGCGGGACGCCCGCGCTGTTTAAGGTGGGGATCCGGGAAATCCTTTTCGGGAATGTGTGGCGGCCCACTGCCGCGGATGCAAGCTTTGGCATCCTTTATGTGATTCTGACATCCATCGTGGGCACCTTCATGGCCATTTTGATCGGTGTGCCCATCGGCGTGCTCTCCGCCGTGTTTCTGGCGGAGGTGGCGCCGCCCCGCCTGGCCGGGACCCTGCGCCCGGCGGTGGAGCTCTTGGCGGGAATCCCGTCCGTGATCTACGGGCTTTTGGGAATCCTGCTCCTAAACCCGCTCATGTACAAGCTGGAGCTGCTGGTTTTTAAGGGGTCGGAGACCCACCAGTTTACCGGCGGCGCGAATCTGATCTCCGCGGTGCTGGTGCTGGCGCTCATGATTCTCCCCACGGTGATCAACATCAGCGAGTCCGCGCTGCGGGCGGTGCCGGGCCACCTAAAGAGCGCCTCCCTGGCCCTCGGGGCCACGCCTATCCAGACGATCTTCCGGGTGACGCTCCCGGCCGCCAGGTCCGGGATCATCACGGCCATCGTGCTGGGCACCGGGCGCGCCATCGGCGAGGCCATGGCCATCAGTCTGGTATCCGGCAGCTCGGTCAATTTGCCGCTGCCCTTTAGCTCCGTGCGGTTTCTGACCACGGCCATTGTGGCAGAGATGGGCTATGCGGCGGGACTTCACCGGGAGGTACTCTTCACCATCGGCCTGGTGCTGTTCGGCTTCATCATGATTATAAACGCCAGCCTGACGGGGCTTTTGAAGAAAGGGGGGACGCGGGATGACAGGTGACGCAGCCATCGCCGTCCACAGGCAGTCTGTGGTCAAGCGCAGCATATACGGGCGCCGCATGCGCCCCGCCGATGCCGTTTTGACCGGTTTAATCTATCTCTGCGCGGGGCTGTCCATCGCGCTGCTGGCCGGCATCATGGGGTACGTGTTTGTGCGGGGAATCCCCCACGTGAGCTGGGAATTTTTGACGACCGTCACCAGCGCCGCCAAGGGAACCTTCGGAATATTGGGGAATATTGTAAACACATTGTACATCGTGGTGATCACGCTTCTGATGGCCACGCCCCTGGGTGTCGGCGCGGCCATCTACTTAAACGAGTACGCCAAGCCGGGCCGGGTGGTGAGAGTGATCGAGTTCACCACGGAGACGCTGTCCGGCATCCCGTCCATCATTTTCGGCCTGTTTGGAATGGTGTTTTTTGGAAATACGCTGGGCTTTGGCTACTCGATTCTGACCGGCGCGCTGACCTTGACCCTGATGATTCTGCCGCTAATCACGCGGACCACCCAGGAGGCCCTAAAGACCGTCCCGGACAGCTACCGAAGCGGCGCTCTGGGGATCGGCGCCACCCGCTGGTACATGATTCGGACTATCCTGTTGCCCAGTGCCATGCCGGGGATTCTGACCGGCATAATCCTGGCCATCGGGCGGATTGTGGGCGAGTCGGCCGCCCTGCTGTTCACCGCTGGCAGCGGGTACTATCTGCCCAAAAGCCTGTTCGGAAAGGTCATGGAGCCGGGCGGCACCCTGACAATCCAGCTATACTTATTCATGCAGAAGGCCAAGTACAACGAGGCCTTCGGGGTGGCGGTGGTGCTTTTGGCGATCGTGCTGGGAATCAACGGCCTGGCCCGCTTTCTGTCCAGGCGCCTGAACGTGGAGTCCCGGCCATAGCAACCGACAAGGAGATTAATGTGGAGACAAAGACGAAAATTTCTGCGCAGAATCTAAACCTGTATTACGGGGAGAATCACGCGCTTAAAAATATTAACCTGGATTTATATGAACATAAAATCACCGCCTTTATCGGCCCGTCCGGGTGCGGAAAGTCCACCTTCCTAAAGACATTGAACCGCATGAACGATCTGGTCACGGGGGTGAAAATTGACGGGACCGTGCTGCTGGACGAGGAGGACATCTACGATCCCCAGGTGGACACCACGCTGCTTAGAAAAAAGATCGGCATGGTGTTCCAGCAGCCCAACCCCTTCCCCATGAGCATCTACGACAACGTGGCCTACGGCCCCAGGATCCACGGGATCCGGCACAAGGCCCAGTTGGACGAGATCGTGGAGCGCAGCCTCAGGGGCGCGGCCCTCTGGGATGAGGTGTCGGACCGCTTAAAGAAGTCTGCCTTGGGGCTCTCCGGCGGCCAGCAGCAGCGGCTCTGCATCGCCCGGGCCCTGGCGGTGGAGCCGGAGGTGCTTCTGATGGATGAGCCCACGTCCGCCCTGGACCCCATCTCCACCCTGAAGATCGAGGATCTGATGGATGAGCTGAAGAACCATTACACGGTGGCCGTCGTCACCCACAACATGCAGCAGGCCGCCCGCATCGCGGACTACACCGCCTTTTTCCTGGTGGGAGAGGTGATCGAGTACCAGGCCACGGATGTTCTCTTCACCGAGCCAAACGATAGGCGGACGGAGGACTACATCACCGGGCGGTTTGGATGACGGCGCGCCAAGAAAGGGGGTTAAATTGAGTTTGAGAGTGACATACAAACATGAACTGGACCTGCTGAACCAGGATTTAAAAGAGATGGGGCACATGGTGGAAAAAGCCATCGAGCAGACCTTCGTGGCCTTTGAGGACCAGAATTTTGTGCTGGCCGAAGACATTATAAAGGGCGACCGGACAATTAACGATATGGAGCGCGCCATCGAAGCCCGCTGCCTTTCCCTGATTCTGCGCCAGCAGCCGGTGGCCGGGGATCTGCGGCAGGTTTCCACCGCCTTGAAGGTGGTGACGGATCTGGAGCGGATCGGGGACCATGCGTCGGACATCGCGGAGCTGGTCCTGCGCCTAAAGAGCGACCACGCCTACCACATCGTGAAGCACCTGCCGGCCATGGCCGCGGCGGCCGGTGCCATGGTCCGCGACGCCATCGAGGCCTTTATAAGCCGTGACCTGGAGGCGGCAGCGGCCATCATCCGCCGGGACGATGAGGTGGACAGCCTGTTTAACCAGGTGAAGGCGGATGTGATCCATCTGATGAAGGTCTCGCCGGATCAGGCGGACCAGGGAATTGATCTGTTGATGGTGGCGAAATACCTGGAGCGGATCGGGGACCACGCGGTCAACGTGTGCGAGTGGACCCAGTTCTGCGTCACGGGAGCGCTGAAGAATGTGCGGATCATGTGACGGGCGCCCGGCCTTTTTGAGGGCGCCCGTCTCTCTGCCTGGCGGTGCACGAGGCCGCGCCCGGTCGCCCCGCCTAGCGGTATATGAGGCCGCGCCCGGTCTTTACTTTTGTCTTCCCATGCCTTAAAATAGTATCCAGCGATGCTGTGTTACAAACGCAGAATATAAATCAAAGGAGTGTTCGAAGATGAAGGTATTATTGATCAATGGAAGCCCACACGCGGCGGGATGTACATACACGGCCCTGTCGGAGATTGCGCGGGCGTTAAACGAGGACGGAGTGGAGACGGAGATTTTCCAGCTGGGAACGGGAGCGGTGCACGGCTGCATCGGCTGCGGCCACTGCAAGAGCGGGAACGGCTGCGTGTTTGCCGACGATCCGGTGAACGAGGCCGCGGCCAAGATGCGCGAGGCGGACGGCCTCGTAGTCGGGACGCCGGTGTACTACGCCTCCCCCAACGGGGCCCTGCTGTCCCTTCTCGACCGGCTGTTCATGAGCGGCGGCAGCTTCCGGCTCAAACCCGCGGCAGCCATCGCCTCGGCCCGCAGAGCCGGGACCACGGCCTCCGTGGACGCCATCAACAAGTATTTCTCCCTGTCCGGCATGCCCGTCGTGAGTTCCAATTATTTCCATGTAATTCACGGCAACACCGCGGACGAGGTGCGTAGGGATGAAGAGGGGCTTCAGACGATGCGCACCATCGGCCACAACATGGCCTGGCTGTTAAAGTGCATCGAGGCGGGAAAACACGCCGGGGTTGCAGAGCCGGTGCAGGAGGAGAAGATTAAGACGAATTTTATACGGTAAATCAACAGCCCCCAAGCAGGAGAATATAAAAACCTGCTTGGGGGCAATTAAGTTTATTCAAAATAAGACCTGATATTTCCGGGCAAATATTTTGCCAGCTCCTCCACCAATTCATGCACCTTTGTTCCGGGGGCGGTCTCTGCCGGTGTCATGCCATGTCCGGCGGCTATGATGCGCTTCGCATACCTTATTGCCAGTTTTGGGTTACCTTTCTCCAACAGAATATCGAAAATATTTTTCATATTTTTCTGATATTTACCTATTCCTATTTCCTGGAATTTATCATTTAAGAAGTGGATATATTCTGACCGGCGCTTCTTCCAAGCCTCCATTCCGGCCTTCCTAGGCATTAATTTTCCCCCAATCTATAATTTTTCTGAGGTATGGGTCAGCACCGTACTTGCCTTCAAGGTACTGTTTATCGAATTTTGCGTCCTTGCGAACGGATTCACCCTTGTCGTTTTTGAACTCTACTAAAGAATACAACGTAGAATTTTGGCAATTTCCTTTCGCCACAAACCATATTTCATCCCTGCGAAATACATCACTGTTCATTGTGGATAAATCGTGAGAGGTAAAGATCAGCTGTGCGCCCTTCCGGTTAATTGTCATATCATTAAAGAGCATGATGATATGCCGCAGCAGTGCCGGATGTAATTTTGCGTCCAGTTCATCGATAACCAGTGTCGTACCATTCAATAAGCTCTCTGCAATGAAGGGCAGCAATCCGAACAGCTTTTTCGTTCCGTTCGATTCCTCGGACAGATTTAATTCTGTCTCAAAATCGCCAACTCTGTGTGTAGTGAAAACCTCTATCCGGTCATTTTCTTCTTCGACCCGAAAATTTATGATATCTAAATCCATTTCCTGAATCATTTCCAGCACCAGATATTTTACATCCTCTGAATTTGCAACAGCCATACGCAGCTCCTGAATGGGGTTGCCGTAGTTGAGAAAATTAATACCTGACTTAAACCAGCCGATCACATCTTTTACCACTTCATTTTTCTTATAGGTAATGCCGAGGTAGGAGAGCAGGGGCAGCGTTTCGGATAACTCATCACTGGTTTTGAACTTTGCAAAGACACCCTTCAACTCAATGCCCTCATCGCTTCGCTCAAACAGCGCAGACCTTCTGCCGGTGTCGAGCTTTACCCGGTCGAGTCTTTCGTAGATTACACGTTCCTTTTTTACTGTTAAAACATAGCGGAATTCTGCAAATTCCGTGCGAAAGAAGAGCTCGAATTCCGTGGGCGCTTCTTTTGCGGCGGCTTCGAATGCAAACGGTTCAATCACAGGCCGTTTCATCAGGTACAGGTGATTGCCATTATCGTCAGTGGCATAAAGAGGGCGCAGCACCTTTGCCGCTAAAATATGAAGCGCCTCCAGCACATTTGATTTTCCGCCGCCGTTTGGCCCATAAATGGCAGATACCGGCAAATACAGCTCCCCATCTCTCGTTTTAATGATTCTGTCCTCGTGTTCAGATATCGCGGCAGCCTGCATATCGAAGGTAATTTCATCCCGTATACTCTTGAAATTTTTAACTGTAAACTGGCATAACATGATATCCACCTCCTCATTATACTTCTATTATACGCTGATAGGCGATTTTGTAAACGATATTTGAGATATTTTCTCATATATAACGATGAAAATATGGAATCAGACAAAAAATACCGCCAGCCGATCCACTGGCTGGCGGTAAAAAATATTTTTAGCTGTTCGATAGACAACGCAATAGGATATCTCTGTGCGTTGTTTTATTTCATAATCTCTTCCACAGTCTCCACCACATGCTCCACCGTGAATCCGAACTTCTTAAACAGAAGTCCAGCCGGTGCGGACGCTCCGAAGGACTGCATGCTGATCACAGCGCCGTCCAGTCCGGTGTAGCGCTCCCAGCCGAAGCCGCTTAACGCTTCCACTGCCACGCGCTTTCTCACGCTGCGGGGGAGTACGGACTCCTTGTAGTCGGCGCTCTGCTGCTCGAATAGGTCCATGGAGGGCATGCTCACCACGCGCACGTCCACGCCCTTGTCCGCCAGCACCTTCTTTGCCTCAACGGCCAGGGATACCTCGGAGCCGCTTGCGATCAGGATCGCATCGGGAGTCTCCTTAGCGCTGTCCTGAAGCACGTAGCCGCCCTTTAAGGCCTCGCGGCTGCTGCCGTCCAGCTGGGGCAGATTCTGACGGGTCAGAACCAGAGCGGTGGGCGCATCCTTCGCGGTTGCCGCATGGTACCAGGCCGCCGCGGTCTCCGTGGCGTCCGCCGGGCGGAACACGTTGAAGCCGGGCATCGCGCGGAACATAGCCAGCTGCTCGATGGGCTCGTGGGTGGGGCCGTCCTCGCCCACACCGATGCTGTCGTGGGTGAACACGTAGGTCACCGGCAGCTTCATGAGCGCTGCAAGCCTCGCCATGGGCTTGGTGTAGTCGCTGAACACGAAGAAGGTGGACACGTAGGGGCGCAGGCCGCCGTGCAGAGCCATGCCGTTTCCGATGCCTGCCATGGCCAGCTCGCGCACGCCGAAGTGCATGTTGCGGCCGGCGTAGTTGTCGCGACAGAAGTCGCCCTCGCCGTTTAAGTAGGTCTTGGTGGAGGGAGCCAGGTCAGCGGCGCCGCCCATCAGGCCGGGGATCTGATCCTTCAGCCGGTTTAACATGGTGCCGGACAGGGCGCGGGTGGCCTGAGGTTTGTCCTCAAACGCCCAGTACGACTCGTCGTTTAACAGGGCTTCGGCCACGTCACAGTTAAAGTGGCGGTCCCACAGCTCCTTCATCTCCGGGAACTTCGCGCAGTAGTCCGCAAACAGGGCGTTCCACGCCTCCTCGGCAGCCGCGCTGCGCTCGGTCAGCTTCTTGTAGTGGTCGTAGATCTCGCCGGGAACCTCAAAGGCTTCTTTACTCTCCCAGCCCAGGTTCTCGCGCAGGGCCGCAACGTTCTCTGCGCCCAGCGGCTCGCCGTGAGCGCTGGCCTTGCCCTGCTTAGCCGGGCAGCCGTAGCCGATCTGGGTTTTCACGGTGATGAAGGAGGGGCGGGTCTTGTCGGCCTTGGCCTCCTCGATGGCCTTGCCGATGGCGGCCAGGTCGTTGCCGTCCTCCACGGTGATGGTCTGGAAGCCGAAGGCCTCCATGCGCTTCTCCACGTTCTCCGTGAAGGCGATGTCCGTGGAGCCCTCGATGGAGATCTGGTTGGAGTCATAGAGGATGATTAACTTGGAGAGTCCCAGGGTTCCGGCTAAGGAGAAGGCCTCGGAGGAGATTCCCTCCATCATGCAGCCGTCGCCGCCCAGCGCGTAGGTGTAGTGGTCCACCACCGGGTAACCTTCCTTGTTGAACACAGAAGCCAGATGGGCCTCAGCCGCCGCCATGCCGACCGCCATGGCCATGCCCGCGCCCAGAGGGCCGGTGGTCGCCTCAACGCCCGCGGTGTGGCCGTATTCCGGATGGCCGGGGGTTAAGGAATCCAGCTGACGGAAGTTCATCAGATCTTCCTTCTTTAAGCCGCACCCGAACATGTGCAGCAGGGCATACAAAAGTGAGGAGCCATGTCCGCCGGACAGGATGAAGCGGTCGCGGTTCTCCCACTTTAAATCGGCGGGGTTAAAGTTTAAGTGATGCGCCCACAGCTCGTAAGCGGCCGGCGCCGCGCCTAAGGGAAGGCCCGGATGGCCGGAGTTGGCCTTCTGTACCATATCCGCGGCCAGGATGCGCAGGGCGTTTACTGACATTTCATCGATGGTTCTCATAGTTGTCTGTTCCTCCTATTCGCCGAACACGGCTTTGTAGTCTGCCTGGAATTTCTCAATTCCCTGGTCGGTCAACGGATGCTTTGTCATCTGCTCCAGAACCTTGTAGGGAACGGTTGCGATATCAGCGCCGGCCTTCGCGCAGTCGATCACATGGATCGGGTTGCGGACGCTGGCCGCGATAATCTGGGTGTCGATGTCGTGCATCTGGAAAATCTCGGTGATGTCGTAGATTAAGTCGATACCAGGGGAGGAGATATCATCCAGTCTGCCCAGGAACGGGGAAACATATGTAGCGCCCGCGCGAGCGGCCAGCAGAGCCTGCGCTGCGGAGAATACCAGGGTCACGTTGGTCTTTATTCCCTCAGCGTTTAAAACCTTCACAGCCTTCAGGCCTTCCACGGTCATGGGGATCTTAACGACCATGTTGGGATGGATCGCTGCGATCTCGCGGCCCTCGCGGATCATGCCCTCGGCGTCCGTGGTGGTGGCCTTCACCTCACCGCTGATGGGGCCGTCCACGATGGAAGTGATCTCCTTGATTACCTCGTTAAAGTCCCGGCCTTCCTTGGCGATCAGGGACGGGTTGGTGGTAACGCCGCAGATGATCCCCATGTCGTTTGCCTTGCGGATATCGTCTACGTTTGCAGTGTCAACAAAAAATCTCATAATCTGAAACCCTCCTTAAACTGTTGGTGTACTTCTTTTGCTAACTGTATTATAACTCTAAAAAACGCAATGTCAAGCAAAAAAATGCGTGAAAATGCGATAATATGCCGCAAAACCCCTCAAAAAGCCGGTGGAGTGCCGACTCAAACCCGCAAACAAATGCAAATATGGCGGGCCTTGGGGCATATGGGCAGAAAAATACCCGCAAACTCAAGCGTCAGGCTGCTTGGATTTGCGGGTATTTCTTGGCAAGTGTCAGGGCGCCGGACCCTAAAAGAAATCCAGGCCACGGTTGCGGTAGTTGCCCGCGATCTCCCCCGGCACATCCCCGTCCGTGATCAGGGTAGTGAAGGCCTCGATCCCGCAGACCCGGTAGCGGGACACGGTGTTTAGTTTGACGGGGCTCACCAGGCTGATCACCCGGTTGGAATTTTCGATCAGGCGGCGCTTGATGCTCACCTCGTCGGGGTAGGGGATGGTCATCCCGTACTCCGGGTGGATGGCGTAGACGCCCATAAAGCACAGGTCCGGGTGGTATAGATCCGCCTGGGAGGCGGCCACCTCGCCCACGCTCATTAAGGACTCCTTTAACAGCCTGCCGCCTAGCAGGATCACCTCCACCTGCTCCTTCATGCTGAGGGCGTGTGCGATGGAGTAGCTGTTGGTTAAAACCGTGATCCGCAGGGAGCCGGGGATGTTTTTGGCCAGCTGTAAGTTGGTGCTGCTGCCGTCGATGGCCACCAGCTGGTCCGGCTCCAGAAAGCCCAGTGCCTTCTCGGCCAGCCGCTGCTTCATCTCCACCTCCGCGGTCTCGCGGTCAAAGTAGCCCATCACCGGCTGCTCCATGGGGAGCGCTCCGCCGAAGACCCGCTTGACCTGTCCCTTCTGGTCCAGATCCAGCAGATCCCGCCGGATCGTGTCCTCGGATACGCTCAGCTCCACGGCCAGCTGGCTGACCACCACCTTGCCCGAAGCGTGCAGCTTGTTTAAGATCATTGCCTGACGTTCTTCTTTTAACATAAGGATCGCTCCCTTTCGCTTTACATGAGATAGTTCTATTATAGCGGAAAAAACGAAAAATGGAAGCGGTTTTGCGTTACTTTGCGTTATTTTGCGTTTTCTTGTGGCAGAGACCGGATCCACGCCTTGGCCAGATCGATCCAGCCCTGGCAGGCGGGCTCGTAGTAGCGGCCGTCGCCGCCCTCCACCTCGTGGGTGGCGAGGGACAGGCCGTGAGGCCCGGTGTGGTAGATGTGCAGCTCCAGGTTGACGCCGCTCTTTCGGAGCGCCGAGGCCAGAAGCAGGGTGTTCTCCAGCGGAACCGTCTGGTCCGTGCAGGTGTGCCACAGGAAGGTGGGCGGCGTGTGCGGGCCCACCTGAAGCTCCAGGGACATGAGGCTTCGAAGCTTCGGATCCCCGGCGTCCGGCCCCAGAAGACAATCGATGGAGCCCTTGTGCGCGTACTCGCCGGAGGTGATCACCGGGTAACAGAGCAGCAGGCCGTCCGGGCGGATTTCATCGGGCGTGAGGCCCAACGGGCCGTAGAGAAACTCCTGGTTGTAGAAAGCGCCCAGGCTGCAGGCCAGGTGTCCGCCTGCGGAGAAGCCGGAGGCGACGACTCGCTTGGGGTCCACCTTCCACTCCTCACTGTGGGCGCGGATCAGGTGCACGGTCACGGCCAATTCCATCAAGGAGCGGGGGAACACGTCCGGGGCCACGCTGTAGTGAAGGCAGAATACCTGAAAGCCCGCTGCCAGGTATTCCATGGCGACGGGCTGGTCCTCGCGGTCGGAGAGGCGGTTGTACCCGCCGCCGGAGCAGATAATCACCGCGGGGCGCAGGCGGTCCGCAGTCTCTCCCATGGGATCTAACAGGTAGGCGGTCAAGTCCGCGGCCCCGCTGTGGCAATCCCGGCCGCACTGGGCCGGGGTTATATTGACAGGAATGTTGAGAATTTTCATGATGTCTAAGACTCCTTTCCGTTGCCGTAAACGTGCCGCCCCATGAGCCGGGGCATGTCTTAGCGCACCGGTGTCCGGTCAAACATCGTCTCCACGTAAGCCAGAACCAGAGGAGCCACGCCCTTGGCGTCGTTCTTCACGATGGGCTCCCTCATATAGTAGTCGAAGGTTCCCTCCCGCTTTTCCAGGTTTCCTAAGCCGGCCACCAGGCAGATCCCGTCTAACTGCAGCTTGCCGTCCTTCTCGGACAGGTAAGTGTCGCAGATTCCCTGGAAGGCCTTCATGCCGCGCTGGAAGCAGGCGGGCTCCAAATACCCCAAGCGCACGCTCTTCATGATGGCGTAGGCGAAGATGGCGGAGCCGGAGGTCTCCAGGTAGTTGGGCGCGATGCCGCCGCGGTTGACCACCTGATACCACATGCCGGTGGCCTCGTCCTGGTAGGGGAGCATCGCGTGAATCAGCTCCTTGTAGATCCGGTTTAACTGCGCTTTCTCCTCAGCCATGTCCTCGGGCATCACCTCCATGGTGTCGATCAGTGCCATGGCGTACCAGCCCATGGCCCGCAGCCAGAAGCTGTCGGACAGGCCGGTGACCTTGTCGCACCAGAACATCTTGCGGGAATCGTCGTAGCCGTGGTAGTACAGGCCGTTTAAGGGATCCCGCATCAGGCGGTATACGTTTAAAAACTGGTTGTAGGAGTCCCGGCAGTTTTTGCAGTCGTTGTTTTGGACTTCATATTCCATATAGAAGGGCTGGGCCATATACAGGCCGTCCAGCCAGATCTGGTTGGGGTAGATTTGCTTGTGCCAGAAGTTACCGGTGGAAGTGCGGGGCTGCCCCTTTAACTGGCTGTAGATGGTGTCCATGGCCAGCCGGTACTTGCTGCGGCCGGTGAGCTCATAGAGGTCAAACAGGGTCTTGCCCGCGTTTACGTTATCCAGATTATATTCCTTTGGATCGTAAGAGTCAATGGATCCGTCCTCTTTGACAAAATAATCGATAAATCGATCGGCAAACTCCAAATATTTGGGGTTCTTATTAATATGGTAGAGCTCCAGCACCGCCTTGATCATACAGCCGTCGATATAGTTCCAGGTGGACGCTTTGCCCTCCTTTATCTTCTCAATGTTCCAGATGGGGGCCTGAGGGGTGCTTGTTTCCAGCAGCTGGTCGATGTAGCGGTCCAAAATTTTCATACTCAGATTCTCCTTATTATAATCAGAATGTCGAAGCCGGTTTACGTTCATGCGAGAGAAAACGTTTGCAACAAAAAATGGGGTTAAATTACCTAACTAAACTGTGAAAAGCAAGGCTTATTTTCGCATAAACAGTGAAAAATGCCGGTTCCGAGCCGTTTTTATTCTTAAAAAGATCATATCACAAAAGTCAAGAGAAAAGAATTGGATACAATGCACAAAAAATAGCCTTAATAATATACATATTAAATAATTGACATGGGAATAAAATGATGTTACTATGGAATCACAAAGAAAAGTAATGCATGTTTGCTTAAAACTACTGAAATGTAACAGCTTTCAAATAGCAGATATGCATAATTTTTAAGAAAAGGTTGCAAACCTTTGCAAATTCTTGCAAAGGGGAGAGAATAACGAACAAAGAAAGGGAGAAGTAAGATGAAGAAAAATTTCAAAAAAGCGATGTCACTTGCATTAGCATCCGTGATGGCTCTGTCGCTTGCGGCGTGCGGCGGCTCCGGCAGCAAAGAAACAAAGCCTGCTGAGACGACGGCTGCAAAGGCCGAGGCTGCCGGCACCGAGGCAGCGGGCAGCGAGGCAGCCCAGACTGAGGCCAGCACCGAGCCGGTTACCATCAAGTTCTGCTGGTGGGGCGGCGACTCCCGCCACGAGGCCACTGAGAAAGCGGTAGCGGCGTTCATGCAGAAATACCCCTACATCACCGTTGACTGTGAGTACGGCGCGTGGAGCGGCTGGGAAGAGAAGCAGTCCCTGGCAATCCAGGGCGGAAACGCTGCGGACGTTATGCAGATCAACTGGAACTGGATCACCTCCTACAGCGGCAACGGAACCAACTTCGTAAACCTTGAGGACTACAAGGATGTTCTGGACTTAACTCAGTTCCCGGAGAACAACCTGGAGCAGTGCAAGGCTGACGGAAAGCTGATGGCAGTTCCGGTATCCCTGACCGGCCGTCTGTTCTACTGGAACAAGACCACCTTCGACGAGATCGGCTGCCCGCTTCCCACCGATGAGGCTTCCTTATTCGCAGCCGGCGAGGCGTTCAAGGCTTACAACGAGGACTACTATCCGTTAGCTATGGGCGAGTACGACCGCGCAATCTTCTTAGTATATTACCTGGAGAGCGTATACGGCAAGCCGTGGGTTGAGAACAACGAGCTGCAGTACACCGCTGAGGAAATCCAGACTGGTATGGACTTCATCACCAAGCTGGAGCAGGGACATGTAATCCCGACCATCGCCACCATCCAGGGCGACATGGCTGACTCCTTAGACAAGAACGCAAAGTGGATCGACGGCAAGTACGCCGGCATCTTCGAGTGGGATTCCTCCGCTTCCAAGTTCCAGAAGGCCATCGTGGAGAGCACCACGAAGCCGAACCAGGAATTCGTGATCGGCGACTTTATCAAGCTGGGCGACCATGACGGCGGATTCACCAAGATTTCCATGGCTCTGGCTGTATCTGCAACCTCCGAGCATCCGAAGGAAGCTGCTATGTTAATCAACTACCTGTTAAACGACGACGAGGGCATCGAGATCTGCGGCACCGAGCGCGGAATCCCCTGCTCCGCAGAGGCCATCAAGCTGTTGGGCGAGAAGGGCTTAGGCGATTCTCTGGTTAAGGAAGCCAACGCGAAGGTTACCGGCTTCAGCAAGTTCCCGCTTGATCCCATGTTCGAGCACAACGATCTGAAGGCAAACCCGGACGGCGTTTACTACAAGGTATTCGGCAAGCTGAGCGCAGGCGACATCGACTCTGCGAAGGCTGCACAGCAGTTAATCGACGGAATCAACGAGTGCTACGGAAACTAATATTTGACTGAACGCGCAAAAACGCAAGCCGCCGAGAATGACCCGGCGGCTTGCATATGCCAGGAAATTGCGGAGCAATCCGCAGGGAGCGGTATGGATATCAGAGAGGCAGTAACACACAAGGAACAATACAGCGACATTGTTACATATTTCAGAAACCAGAAAACTCTCAGTGTGGACCAGCTGGTCCTACTGATTGACACAATAGATGCAATGTCCCCGGAGATCTACGAGCACTACCGGGCGTTGCAGGACATCTTCCGCAGACAGATAAAGGACATCGCGGGACGGAAGGAACAGGCGGGGGGCCTAGGGGCGGTTATCGCTCCTTCCGAGACAGACCGGTTTTCCTATGTGATTACCAAGGGCTGCGCCAACGGGACGCTGCTCGAAGAAAAATATGGGAATCTGACGAAACAGCTGTGAATCAACACTCTACCTAAAGTAAGGGAGGCAAACCTATGAAAAGCAAAAAGGGCTTCTGGGCCTGCAACATCGGCCTGATCTACATCCTGCCGTGGCTGGTCGGATTTCTCCTGTTCAAGGTGTATCCGTTCGCATCCTCGCTGTACTACAGCTTTACAAACTATGACTTATTCAACGGAATCAGCAAAACCGGTGTGATGAACTACGAGAAGATCTTCACGGACGAGGACATTATCAGAGCCTTCGTGGTGACCTTCAAGTACGCCATCTTCGATGTGCCGTTAAAGCTGGCTTTCGCTCTGTTTATCGCCTACATCCTGAACTTCAAGCTGAAGGGCGTGAACTTCTTCAGAACTGCGTACTACATTCCCTCCATCCTGGGCGGCTCCATCGCCATCGCAATTCTGTGGAGAGCGGTGTTCAACACCGACGGATTAATCAACACCGTAATCGGGTTCTTCGGCGGCCCCAAGATCAACTGGATGGCCGGCCCCAACAGCGCCTTGTTCGTGATCGTGCTCCTTCGCGTGTGGCAGTTCGGTTCCGCGATGGTTATCTTCCTGGCGGCGCTCAAGGGCGTGTCCGAGGATTTGTACGAGGCGGCGGCAATCGACGGAGCTGGAAAATGGACCCAGTTCTTTAAGATCACGGTTCCGCTCATCACCCCGGTTATTTTCTATAACCTGATCACTCAGCTCTGCCAGGCGTTCCAGGAGTTCAACGCGCCGTTCCTGGTGACCAAGGGCGGCCCCAACGGAGCCACGACCCTGATCTCCATGCTGATCTACAACAACGCGTTCCTGCGCCACAAGATGGGCATGGCCAGCGCCCAGGCATGGATTCTGTTTATCATTGTAATGACGCTGACGGCAGTTGCATTTATCAGCCAGAAGAAGTGGGTTTACTATTCTGACGAGGACGGGAGGTAGAATATCATGACGAGAGAGCAAAAGAAAAAGGTCAGCGCGTTTATCCGCTACACCCTCTTGATCCTGGTGGGCTTCATCATGGTCTATCCCCTGATCTGGATGGTCGGGGCAACCTTTAAGACCAACTCCGAGATCTTTACCAGCGCCTGGTTCCTTCCGAAGAACCCGGTGTTCGACGGCTACAGCAACGCCTTCAAGAGCTACGGCGGCAAGATCGACCTGGTAAAATCTCTGATCAACACCTACAAGATTGTAATTCCGAAGGTTATCTTCACGGTTGTATCCGCATGTATCGCGGCCTACGGCTTCGGCCGGTTCGACTTTAAGGGAAAGGGCATCTTCTTCGCACTGCTCATGTCCACTCTGTTCCTGCCCCAGGTCGTGCTGAACGCGCCCCAGTACATCATGTTCAACAAGTGGAAATGGGTCAACACCTATCTTCCGTTAGTAGTGCCGTCCCTGTTCGCGGTGGACACCTACTTTGTATTCATGCTGATCCAGTTCTTAAGAGGCGTTCCGAAGGAGCTGGAGGAGGCGGCCAGAATCGACGGCTGTAACTCCCTTAAGACCCTGTGGTATGTGATCGTGCCCATGTTAAAGCCCTCGCTGGTTTCCTGTGCGCTGTTCCAGTTCATGTGGACCAACAACGACTTCCAGGGCCCCTTAATCTACATCGCCGACATGCAGAAGTACACCAACTCCGTGTACCTGCGGATGTCCATGGACGGTGACGTCGGCTTCCAGTGGAACCGAATCCTGGCCATGTCCCTGATCTCCATCATCCCGTCCCTGATCGTGTTCTTCTGTGCGCAGGACTCCTTCATCGACGGAATCGCGGCAGGCGGCGTAAAGGGTTAAATACAATCGACTAATATTGTACACGAACAGCGTCAGGCGGAGGCCGGTTGGCAGAAATAGGGGCAATTCCGGCCCCCGTTCACCAGCCGTCCGGCGTCTGGCGCATTTTGATTGAATGCAATAGGCCGCCGGCGCAGCCTGTATGCGATTACTTACAGCAAAGGAGCTTCACGCACTATGAATATGAAACTGATCTATAAAAACGCCCGCGCAGCGGTGGTTGAGCTTGCGGACGGCGGCATTTTTGACACGGAGAAGACCTACGAGATTACATTAAACGGACAGCGCTGGTGCGAGACAAGCCGCGTGATCACAAGCCTCTACGGCCTGACGCCGGGCACCCAGTACGAGCTGGCCGCCCGGTCGGCGGACGGGGAGCGCTCGCTTTTATACTTCTCCACGGACCGGGAGTTTGTGACCTTAAATGTGCGGGATTTCGGCGCCAAAGGCGACGGGGTCCACGACGACACCATCTTTATCCAGGCGGCGATCATGGCGTGCCCCGCTGAGAGCCGGGTGCTGATCCCGGAGGGGACCTACCGCATCACCAGTTTGTTTTTGAAGGACAACGTGAAGATTGAGCTGGCCAAGGGGGCCGTGCTGTCGGCCTTCACGGACCGCGCGAAATTTCCGGTGTTCCCGGCCATGATCCAGAGCTGGGACGAGGAGGGGGAGTACAACCTGGGCACCTGGGAGGGCAACCCGCTGCCCATGTTCACCGGCATCATCACCGGCGTGAACGTGAAGAACGCGGCGATTTACGGCCAGGGCGTGATCGAGGGGAATTCCTCCGACGACCCGGACAACTGGTGGTACGATGCCAAGGTGATGCGCACGGCGTTCCGGCCGCGGATGATCTTCCTGGAGCGCTGTGAGAATGTGGTGATCCAGGGAATCACGGTGCAGAACAGCCCCAGCTGGAACATTCACCCCTATTTCAGCGACCACCTGCGCTTCCTGGACCTGCGGGTGCTAAATCCCAAGGATTCCCCAAACACGGACGGCCTGGACCCGGAGTCCTGCCGGGATGTGGAGATCGCGGGCGTGTACTTCTCGCTGGGGGACGACTGCATCGCGGTGAAGTCCGGCAAGATTTACATGGGCTCCACCTACCGCAGGCCCTCGGAGGACGTGACCATCCGCCAGTGCTGCATGCGGGACGGCCACGGCTCCATCACCATCGGCAGCGAGATGGCCGGGGGTGTGAAGAATCTGACGGTACGGGATTGTAAGTTCCTGAACACGGACCGGGGACTCAGGATCAAGACCCGCAGGGGCAGAGGGGAAGCTGCGGTGGTGGAGGGAGTTCTCTTTGAGAACATCCGCATGGACCACGTGATGACCCCCTTCGTGATCAACTGCTTCTATTTCTGCGACCCGGACGGGCACAGCGAGTATGTGCGCACCAGGGAGGCGCTGCCTGTGGATGAGCGCACCCCCCACGTGAAGACGCTGGCGTTCCGGAATATTGAGGCGTCAAACTGCCATGTGGCCGCGGCCTATCTCTGCGGGCTGCCGGAAAAGAAGATCGACCGGGTGGTGATGGAGCACGTGCACGTCACCTACGCGGATAATCCCATGTGCGGACAGCCCGCCATGATGGACGACTGCAGGGACGACATCTGCCGGATGGGGATTTATGCCGGGAATATTGGGGAGCTGATTTTGCACGACGTGACGGTGAACGGACAGGAAGGGCCTGAGCTAATCACTGAGAATGTGGACAAAATCGTCCGGTGACGTTGACAGACCATGGTCTGCGATGTATGGTGGATGTGCGGATTTCGACAGGAGAGGATAGACTTATGGCAGTGACAATTAAAGACATAGCAAAGCGGGCGGGGGTGTCTTACTCCACCGTGTCCCGCGCGTTAAACGGGGTGGGAACGGAAAATACGGAGAGGCGCCAGCACATTTTAAGGCTGGCAAGGGAGATGGGGTACGTGCCGAACCAGGCGGCCATCAACCTAAAGATGTCCCGGTCCTACGTGATCGGCCTGTATTTTTCCACAATCAGTAAAATGTCGTCGCCCTTTGTACTTCACGACGTGCTGACAGGGGTTTACAGCACCGTCGGCAGCAAGTATAATGTAGTGGTCAAGGGTATCGATATGCACGAGCGGGGGACGTTAAACCCCAGCTATTTTGACGGAATTATCGTGCTGTCCCAGCGCAATGAGGATATGGAGTTCATGCAGGAAGTGATGGAGAAGGAGATCCCCATGGTGACGATCTGCCGGACGGTCGATCTGGACGCCCCCAATGTGACGACGGACGAGACGCTGGCCATGGAGCGGGCGATGGACTATCTGCTTGAGAACGGGCACCGAAACATCGGGGTCATCGAGGGAAATCCGGGGTTGGATTCCAGCAAGCTGCGCCACCGGGGATGGCGCAACTCCATGCTGCGCCACGGCCTGGACCCGGACCAGATCCCTGTGATCAGCGGAAATTACCGCTACAACAGCGGGTATACGGCGGCCAGGCAGCTCCTGGGCTACCACCCCACGGCACTTCTGTGCTTCAACGACGAGATGGCCTTCGGAGCCAGGACCGCCATCGCGGAGGCCGGGCTCTCGGTGCCGGACGACGTGTCCCTGGTGGGCTTTGACAACTGGGATATGTCGGGGTACTCGGATATGCACCTGACCACGGTGGAGCGCAACATGGGCGAGATCGCCAAGGAGGGGGCAAGAGTCCTTCTGCGGCGCCTGGACGAGGGGATCGTGGACAACCGGAGGATTTACCTGAACAATAAGCTGATTATCCGGGATACCGTGAAGAATCTGAATGTGGAAGAGAGGAAAACATCATGAAAAAGTTGGAAGAGTATGTGAGAAGCATCCCGGATTTTCCGGAGCCGGGGATTATTTTCCGCGATGTGACCAGCATCCTGCAGGATGCGGACGGCCTTCATCTGGCGGTGGACAGCCTCATAAATATGGTGGACGGACTGGACTACGACGTGGTGGTGGGACCGGAATCCCGCGGCTTTATCTTCGGCGTGCCGGTGGCCTACGCGCAGCACAAGAGCTTTGTGCCGGTCCGCAAGAAGGGGAAGCTCCCCTGCGAGACGATCTCCATGGAGTACGACTTGGAGTACGGCAAGGCCACCATCGAGATGCATAAGGATGCGATAAGGCCGGGGCAGAAGGTGGTCATCGTGGACGATCTGATCGCCACCGGAGGGACCACCGAGGCCATCATCAAGCTGGTGGAGCAGTTGGGGGGCCAGGTGGTGAAGATCTGCTTCGTGATGGAGCTTGCGGGGTTAAACGGCCGTGAACATCTGAAGGGCTACGACGTGGATTCTGCGATTATATACGAGGGAAAATAAGAAAGTACCGGCAGGGCCGCGATGCGACAAGGGCATCGCGGCCCTGTCTTTTGTGATGGGGAGGGGGCTGCGGCCCTGTTTTACTGCGGCGGGGAGGGGGGAGACGATCCGGTTTTGCCGCGGCAGGGAGGGGGATGCGGCCCCGCCCGGCGAATTTCTTGCGGCTAAGTTGTAGACGGGACGGTCAAAGCGTAGTAGAATAAAGGAAAACATGGAGAGGGGGAGAGCGGGATGAGGCTTAAACCTGGAGTATGGAAGGCTGCGGCAGTGCTTGCCGCTGCGGTTGCGCTTACGGCCTGCGCCGCAAGGGGAACGCAGGGGGAAGCGAGCAAGGGCGCGGGCGTGGAGACGGAGGTTTCCGGGGAAGAACCGTGCCAGATTGTGCTCTGGCATTACTATAATGATGTGCAGAAGGAATCCCTGGATAAGCTGGTGGATGAGTATAACCGCACGGAGGGGAAGGAAAAGCAGGTCGAGGTCAAGGCGGTCAGCCAGGGGGCGGTCAATGAGCTCTCCAGCAAGATGGACCTGATGATCAATGACTCCACCAACCAGATTGAACTCCCCAACATGTTCATGGCATACCGGGACATGGCCAGCAAGATCTGGCGCAATAATCCGGATCTTTTGGTGGACTGCAAGGACTATTTTGACAGCGATGACCTGGCGCGCTACAACGAGGCCTACATCAAAGAGGGGTATTTCGGCGATGGCCTTTACATCATCCCTTTGGCCAAGTCCACGGAGCTTCTGATGATGAACCAGACGGAGCTGGACCGCTTTTTGGCCGACAACCCGGGAGTTGACGGGAAGAGTATGGCCACCTGGGAGGGACTGGCCGGTATGGCGGAGGCCTACTACAACTGGACGGATGCCATGACCCCGGATGTTCCCCAGGACGGAAAGCCGTTTATCGGGATGGACACGCTGGCCAACCATTTTATCGTCATGAACCACGCCATGGGCTCTGAGATTTACCACTACGGCGAGGACGGGCAGCTGGTTCTGGATTTAGACCAGGCGGATATCGAGCGCCTGTTTGAGAATTACTATATTCCGTACACAAAGGGTTACTACGGCGCGTTCGGCAAATACCGCAGCGACGACATCCGCCAGTCCATGATGGCTGGGTATATCGGCTCCTCCTCCAGCACGCTGTTTTTCCCGAAGGAAGTGACGGACAGCGAGGGGAATCTGTCGCCCATCGAGCTGGGGATTTACCAGTATCCGTGCCTGGACGGCGAGAAGGGGACGGCAATCCAGCAGGGCGCAGGGGTTGTGACGATCCGCAAGGACGCGCGGGAGGACGAGGCGTGCATGGATTTTATCCGCTGGCTGACCACGGAGCGGGGCTTTGAGATGGCGCTGTCCATGTCGTACATGCCAGTGCTAAACGAGCCGTTGGATGAAAAACAGAAGAGCGCGGTGACGGATCCCGTGGTGCTTAGGGCCCTGGAGGTCGAGCTTAAGCAGAGCCAGGATTACCAGATGGTGTACGGGTTTGACTTTGAGAACGCATACAGTGTGCGTCAGGGGCTCGAGGAGTATTTCAGAGGCACGCTGTCGCAGGGACGCCAGGAATTTGTGGGATATCTGGAGAGTGGATTGACCACGGAGGAAGCTGCACAGGAGATGCAGTATGACCGGAAAGCAGAAGAGTTTTATCAGCAGATAAGAGCGCTGTTTGAGGGTTGATGGTGTGCCGCCCATGGGCGAACGGAGAAGAAATATGAAGAGACATTCGTTGAGCAACCGGGTCAGAAACAGCATTTTGCTGGCGATCCTGCTGCAGAGCGTGGTATTTGGGATCGGCCTCGGGGTGACGGGTACGTTTACCAGCACGGTGGGGCGTCCCTACCGGGTCCTGGAGTCCCAGGCCTCGGAGAAAAACGCGCTGTTATCCGGAAATCTGAATAATGCGCTCCTGATCGCCAACAACATGGGAACGGAAATCAGCCGTCTGTCGGATGAAAAAGAGATTCAAAACCGTCTGATCGATAACCTGAATCACATCACATGCGCCTCCAGGGTCTTTTATCTGGATCTGGACGCCCTTGAGGGCTACTGCTTTAAGGACGGCGAGCCGGCGGTCTACGCGTCGGGCTACGGGGATATCACCTGCGAGACGGGAAAGCTGGACAGCGGCTACTCCATCGCGCTGTCCAGCCAGTGGAAGCCCAAAATGTCGGAGGACCGTTTGCAGGCCGCCGCAGATTACTGGGAGAAAAAGAAAGCGGACAGCCAGTGGGTTTACAAGGACGGCGCGCTCTACTATATTCTGACTCAGAAGAGGGACGGACACCGCAGGCTCATGGGCCTGGAGGTGGGAAGCGGAATTCTGGAATCGTATATGAAGATGGACAATCCCCCCTACAAGGGGATGGCCGCGGTCCTGCTGACCGAGGATCGGGTGCTCTACAGTGCGGAAGCTCCCTATTCCGGGGTTTCCTACCATGTGAAGGATGACCGGATTATTTTAGATATCGGAGGGGTATCCTACGCGGGCGCAAGGAGTGTGCTGCAGACCTACGGCCATATGGCCGACGGCACGGTGTACATTGGCGCGGTGGCGCAGCAGTCGGAGCTTTCGGCGCTCTCCCGGGACACGCTGCTCATGATTGTGGCGGTCTACAGTGTCTCCGTGGTGATTGCGATCATCTTCTCCTACATTGTGATCTATCAGCTGATGCGCCCGCTGCGCAAACTGCGGGAGGACATCGCGGGGCAGAATCCCCAGGGGGTCCACTTTGAGCAGAGCGGGCTGCTGGAGATCGACGACATTCACCGGGCGCTCAACGATATGGCGCGCCGTCTGGAGCAGAGCCACTCCCGGTACTCCTTCGCCATGGAGGCCACCGGCGAGATGGTGGGGAGCTTCGAGTATATGGAGGGGGACAGCCGGGTTCAGATCTCGGATTCCCTCCGCCGCCTGCTAGATATTCCCTCCGGGCTTCTGGAGAAGGGGAATTTCATCTCCTACGAGGAGTGGGTGCGCCTCCTGGCCGGGATGCACAAGATCGAGGAGCTTGAGGGCGGCTACTGGTTTGAGGATTCGGGCCAGAACACCAGGGCGGTCTCCATCCGGCAGCAGAGGGAGGAGCACGGCGTGTTCGGCATGGTGGTGGACAAGACGGACGCTTACAAGGAGATTGTCCGCCTGCGGGATATCTCCCAGCACGACCAGCTAACCGGGCTGTACAACGCGGCCTACCTGCGGATAAAGGGCCAGCAGCTCTTAAATGAAAACCGCCTGAAGGTGAACGGATTGATTTTCTGTGATCTGGATAACCTGAAATATGTGAACGATACCTACGGACACAGCGAGGGCGACCGCTACCTGATGGCCATGGCCGATCTGCTTCGGGATATGGCGAAGGGGGAGCGCTGTCTGGCGGTTCGGCTCTCGGGCGACGAGTTCGCGCTGTTTTTCTACGGCTACGCCAGCAGGGACGAGATCGAGCGGAAGGTCCGCGACGGCTATGCAGGCCGCCGGCCGGTGCGTCTGGGGAACGGCATGGAGTACACGGTGAACGCCTCCATCGGCCTGGCCTTTGCCCAGAGGGGGTCTGAGGTGATCGAGGACCTGCTAAAGCGGGCCGACCGGGCGATGTACCGGGTGAAGCGAAACAGGAAAAATGGCATCGCAGTCTACGACAAACGCGACGAGATAGAGTAGCGGGAAACCGCGCTCTATCTTGCTTTTTCAGGATTCCCCTTGCTTTTTCATTCAAAAAAAATTATAATGTAGAATAACTATCCATAGAAAAGGTGACCGTACATGGCAAATGAGGTGACAAAAGAAAAACTGGATATTGAGCTGGAGGCGCCCGCGGACTTTACCAGTCCGGAGGAGCTCTACCAGGATTTGATCGCGACGATCCGCAAATATCACCCGTCGGATGATATCAGCATGATCGAGAG
Organism: uncultured Clostridium sp.; assembly: GCA_900555045.1. Lineage (GTDB taxonomy): Bacteria > Bacillota > Clostridia > Lachnospirales > Lachnospiraceae > Enterocloster. Next base: position 41,545 of record USJW01000026.1, read on the forward strand.
GGCATATAAAGTTTCCAAGGAGGCTCACCGTGAGCAGAAGCGCAAATCGGGGGAGCCTTACATCATTCACCCGCTCTGTGTTGCGATCATTCTGGCGGATCTGGAGATGGACAAAGAGACCATCGAGGCGGGCCTGCTCCACGATGTGGTGGAGGACACCGCTATGTCCCTCGACGAGCTGGCGAGACAGTTCGGGACCGAGGTGTCCTTCCTGGTGGACGGCGTCACAAAGCTGACCCAGCTGTCCTGGGACAAGGACAAGGTGGAAATCCAGGCGGACAATCTGCGCAAAATGTTCCTGGCCATGGCCAAGGACATCCGCGTGATCATTATCAAGCTGGCGGACCGGCTGCACAACATGCGGACCGGGCAGTACTGGAAGCCGGAGAAGCAGAGGGAGAAGGCCAGGGAGACGATGGAGATTTATGCCCCCATCGCGGACCGGCTTGGTATCTCCAAAATCAAGATTGAGCTGGATGACCTGTCTCTCAAGTTCCTGAAGCCGGAGGTGTACTACGATCTGGTGGAGAAGGTGGACCTGCGCAAGGATGCCAGGGAGGCCTTTGTCCAGGAGATTGTGGACGAGGTGAAGCAGCACATGAAGGATGCGGGCATCGAGGCCTCCGTGGGCGGCCGGGTGAAGCATTTCTTCAGCATCTATAAAAAGATGGTGAACCAGAACAAGACGCTGGACCAGATTTACGACCTGTTTGCGGTGCGGATCATGGTGGAGACGGTCAAGGACTGCTACGCGGCGCTGGGCGTGATCCACGAGATGTATAAGCCCATCCCCGGGCGCTTCAAGGACTACATCGCCATGCCCAAGCCCAACATGTACCAGTCGCTCCACACCACGCTGATCGGCAGCAACGGCCAGCCCTTTGAGATCCAGATCCGCACCTTCGAGATGCACCGCACGGCTGAGTACGGTATCGCGGCGCACTGGAAGTACAAGGAGAGCGGCAGCGGAAAGGTGGCTGCGGGGAGCGAGGAGGCGAAGCTGTCCTGGCTGCGCCAGATCCTGGAGTGGCAGAGGGATACGGACGACTCCAAGGAATTCCTCAGCATGGTGAAGGGCGATTTGGACCTGTTCTCGGACAGCGTCTACTGCTTTACGCCCTCCGGCGATGTGAAAACCCTGACCAGCGGCTCCACGCCCATCGACTTCGCCTACGCCATCCACAGCGCGGTGGGCAACAAGATGGTGGGAGCCAGGGTGAACGGCAAGCTGGTGAACATCGATTATGTGATTCAGAACGGCGACCAGATAGAGATTATCACCTCCCAGAACTCCAAGGGCCCCAGCCGCGACTGGTTAAATATCGTCAAGAGCACTCAGGCCAAGAACAAGATCAATCAGTGGTTCAAGAACGAGATGAAGGAGGACAACATTGTCCGGGGCCGCGAGATGATCGAGCGCTACTGCAAGGCCAAGGGGATCAACTGGAGCGAGATCGGCAAGCCGGAATTTATGGAGAAGGTGATGTCCCGCTACGCCTTCAAGGACTGGGATTCGGTTCTGGCCTCCATCGGCCACGGCGGCCTCAAGGAGGGCCAGGTGCTCAACAAGATGGTGGAGGAGCGGGAGAAAAAGCTGAAGCGGGAGATCACGGACGCGGATGTGCTCAGCGGCATCGCGGACACCGCGGGCAAGGCCGAGGTGGGCGTAAGCGCCAGGCGCTCCAAGAGCGGGATCATGGTCAAGGGGATCCACGACCTGGCGGTGCGGTTCTCCAGGTGCTGCAGCCCGGTTCCCGGCGACGAGATCGTCGGATTTGTGACCAGGGGCCGCGGCGTCTCCATTCACCGGACCGACTGCATAAACATTATCAACCTGCCGGAGGACGAACGCAACCGGCTGATCGATGCGGAGTGGCAGGTGCCCGAGGACGGCACCAGCGGAGAGCGCTACTCCACTGAGATCAAGATTTTTGCGAACAACCGGATCGGCATGTTTGCGGACATATCCAAGGTGTTTACGGAGCGCCAGATCGATATCACGTCCATGAACGTGCGGACCAGCAAACAGGGCAAGGCCACCATTATTATGACGTTCGACATCCATGGAATGGATGAGCTAAGCCGGCTGACCGACAAGATACGGCAGATCGAGGGCGTGTTGGATATCGAGCGCACCGCGGGCTGATGGAGGATGGAGTATGAGCGATTTGAGAATTAAGACCTGTGTGCTCGGAGCAGTGAGCACAAACTGTTATATTGTATACAACGAGGGGACAAAGGAGGCGGTGATCGTGGACCCGGGCGACAACGGGGCCTACATCACCAACCGCTGCCGGGAGCTGGACGTGATTCCCGCGGCCATTCTCCTGACCCACGGCCACTTCGACCACATCCTGGCGGTGCCGGATCTGCGCCGGGCGTTCCACGCTCCGGTGTATGTCCTGGCGGAGGAGGATGCGATGTTGGCGGACTCCAGCTTAAATCTGTCCGGAACCTGCGATTCCGAGCAGACCAGCTTCCACGCGGACGAACTTCTGCGGGACGGTGAAGAGATTTCTCTCCTAGGCCTGACCTGGAAGGTGATCGCCACCCCGGGACACACGTCGGGCTCCGCCTGCTACTACATACCCGAGGAGGGTGTGCTCATCGCGGGGGACACGCTGTTCGCGGACTCCTACGGCAGGACGGACCTGCCCACGGGAAGCTCGGCGCAGATTGTGGCCTCCATACTGGACAAACTGTTCGCGCTGCCGGATGACACCATGGTGTATCCGGGACACGGGGATCCAACCACCATCGGCCATGAGAAGCAGTACAACCCGGTGGGATTTTACAGGAGAAATACGCTATGATCGGTTTGCTGATACAGGACAACGCATTTGAGCAGGACATCAGAGAACTTCTGATGTCCTTTTATCCGGGCGAAACTTATGCCCATGAAGTGAAGGACGGCGTGGAATTCTATGTGGAGAGCCGTTTGATGGACGGGGAAGTCCGGCTCCTTGTGTGGGACCGGAACGAGCGCGCAGCATGTGGGGGCACGGAGAACGGCGAAGGCGAAAGCGCGGGGGATACGTCCGGCTGCGGAAGTGCGGGAAGCGCGGGCGCGGGGGAGATGCCCGGCTGCGGAAGTACGGGAAGCGCGGGCGCGGGGGAGACGTCCGGCTGCGGAAGTACGGGAAGCGCGTGTGCGGGGGAGACATCCGCCTGCATAGACGGGGCGCCCGCGGCGGCATTTTCGCTGAGCATGGAGCGCTGCGCTGCGGCTGACTTGTCGGATCATTTGGGGACCAAGAATGTGATCAAGCAGATGTTCTACAGGATGCTCTGTGAGCGCACCGGGAAGACACTTCCCTGGGGATCGCTGACGGGAATCCGCCCCACCAAGATTGCACTCAGCCGTCTGGAGGAGGGCTGGAGCGAGCCGGACATCCGCTCCTACATGAAGGAGACCTACCTGGCCAGCGACGAGAAGGTGGATCTCAGCATAGAGATCGCGGCCAGGGAGAAGAAACTCTTGGAGCCGTTGGACTATGAGCGGGGATACAGCCTGTACGTGGGAATTCCCTTCTGCCCGACCACCTGTCTGTACTGCTCCTTCACCTCCTACCCCATCAGCAAGTGGAAGGGGAGGACCGGCCTGTACCTGGAAGCCCTGTTTAAGGAGCTGGAGTACACGGCAAAGAAGATGGAGGGGCGGCCGTTGGACACCGTGTATTTCGGCGGCGGCACCCCCACTTCCCTGGAGGCTGGGGAGATTGATTCGATTTTATGTAAACTAGAGCAGCTGTTTGATGTTTCCCATGCTCTGGAGTTCACCGTGGAGGCGGGCCGCCCGGACAGCATCACGCGGGAGAAGCTTCAGGTGCTGCGCGACCACGGAATCACCCGCATCTCCATCAACCCCCAGACCATGAACCAGGCAACACTGGATTTGATCGGGCGCAGACACACGGTGGAGATGGTGAAGGAGAAGTACTACCTGGCCCGGGAGCTGGGCTTTGACAATATCAACATGGATCTGATCATGGGCCTTCCCCAGGAGGGCATGGACGATATAAATATTGGAGTCAAGATTGGTGAAGGAACTATGATCGATATGGGAGCTGTTTTAGGTGGTCGTGTAGAAGTTG
>USJW01000027.1 GCA_900555045.1 uncultured Clostridium sp.
GCCTAAATAAATCAAGTTCTCCTGATCAGAAACGGAGTGTTCCTATGTCAAAATTCATTCCTTTTAAAACCATACGCGGGCGGATTATCACCTACACGGCCGCCGCCATGCTGGCCCTCGCCATCGTCACGGTCACGGTCTGCTTTACCGTATTCCAGTCCTTCCTTCAGCGCAACCAGATTCAGTCGGCGGAGTACAATCTCCAGGTGGTCTCCCACAACGTGGAGGACAACATGAATAAAATCCTGGACTTTAGCCGCTGGTGCTGTTCCAACGCGGACATCGCCCACTATCTGGAGGAATTCCAGGGCAGAGTGCGCATGCCCGACATCGCCTCCAGCGACTCCTCCCTGCGGATCACCGCCACCGCCACCTACGAGCGGCTGAAGGAGGAGTACCGAAGCACATCCTCCGACGACTACGTGACGCGGGTGCTGATCTCGCCCCTAAACCGGCGCAACTACCTGCAGATCAACGACAAGGCGGCCTACGGGACGCCGGACGCCGCTCAGATGATCTACGAGAGCGATTTTTTCGCCCCCATGTATCAGGCCGACGACTTTACCTGGGACGGCTTAAAGATGGACCCCTGCCTGGGACCGGGATACGAGAAGATCATCCCGGTGCTGCGCCCCATCTACAACCAATACAACTCCGACATCATCGGATGGGTTTACTTTTCCGTCTCCAGCCGCCTGATCACCAACTACCTGCACTCCTTCCCGCAGCCCCAGGACAGCGCCGTGTACGTGACCATCGGTTCCCGCTCCTACCTTTTAGATAAGAACGGTTCCTTCACGAAGGCGGTTCCGCAGTTTACGGTGCGCTCCGACATGGAGAACGCCGCCAACAGCCCCGGCACCCGGGTGCAGAACTTCCGCATGGCCGACGGCTCCGGGCGGGTGCTTGTGACCTGCCCGCTGGGCGTTGAGGGCTGGAGCATCTCCACTATCCTGTCCGAGTCTGCGCTCTCCGCCCAGCGCCAGGTGTACCTGCTGATCATCGGCCTCATCGCCCTCTTCATCCTCTTTATGGGCTCCGGCCTGGCATTGACCCTGACCAAGGCCATCAGCCGGCCGGTCAAGCGGCTGTGCGGCAAGATCGACGCCATCTCGGAGGGCGACTTCTCCCGCATGGAGGAGATCGAGGGGCCGGACGAACTGGGCATCATCGGCCGGGGCATCAACGACATGTCTGAGAATGTGGTGTCCCTGATGGACAAGCGGGTGGACGACGAGCGCCAGAAGAAGGATCTGGAGTACCAGATCCTACAGAGCCAGATCAACCCCCACTTCCTTTACAACACGCTAAACTCCATCAAGTGGATGGCCACCATCCAGAGCGCCACCGGCATCGCGGAGATGACCACCTCCCTGGCGCGGCTGATGAAGAACGTGTCCAAGGGGACCGCCGCCCAGATCACCTTACGCGAGGAGCTGGACCTGGTGAAGGACTACTTCCTGATCCAGAAATACCGCTACGGCGGCAGCATCGCCATCGAGTACCAGATCGCCTCCGAGGATCTCTACCAGTGCCTGATCCACCGCTTCACCCTCCAGCCCATCATCGAGAACGCCCTGTTCCACGGAATCGAGCCCAAGGGCCTGGCGGGCCTCATCGTGCTCCGCGCGGAGAGCTGCGAGTCCGAGCGGCTGGGGCGGCTGCTCAAAATTTCCATCACCGACAACGGCGTGGGCATGAGCCCCGAGACCATTGAGAGCGTCCTCTCGGGCGACGCGGCGCCCAGCGCGGACTTCTTCCGCAAGGTGGGGATCAACAACGTCAACCAGCGCATACGGTACGCCTTCGGCGAGGACTACGGCATCTCCATCGAGAGCGTGGAGGGCGAGTACACCACCATGACCATCACGCTGCCATACCGCACGAAAGAGCTTTAAGGGGGAATTGATATGATAAAATTACTGATTGTGGACGACGAGCCGCTGGTTCAGATCGGCATCAAATCCATGGTGAACTGGGAGAATTTAGGAATTGAGATCTGCGGCACGGCCATGAACGGCGAGGCGGCCCTAAAGCTGATCGAGGAGTATTCCCCGGAGATCGTGATCACTGACATCAAGATGCCAAAGATGAACGGGTTAGACCTGGTAAAGGCCTGCCGCGACACCTACGGGCAGATCCCCCTGTTCATCATTCTCACCAGCTACGAGGAGTTTCCGCTCATCAAGCAGGCCATGAGCTACCAGGCCGTGGACTATCTGGTGAAGCTGGAGCTGGACGCTGCTTCCCTGACGAGCTCCATTCAAAGGGCCTTAGAGCGCCTGGAAGAGTATCAGGCCAGCCAGGCCTACCGCAAAAAGGGCGGCGAGAACCGCCCCACCCTCCAGGGCTACCACGAGAAATTCTTCATGCGGCTGCTGCACAACCTGTTCGACAGCGAGGAGCAGTTCGAGATTCAGGCCAAGGACCTGCGGCTGGATTTCTCCGAACCCTTCTACCAGGCGGCCCACGGGGAGTTTCACAGCGATGCGGCCGGGAACATGAACAACGGCCAGCAGATCAATCTCTACTCCAGCAGCCTCCAGATGATCCGGGAGATTCTGGGAAAGCATCTGCCCTGCTACGTTATCTCCCTGGACCTAAAGCATTTCGCGGTGATCTTCCACTTTAAGGAGGAGTCCATGGCCGTAGGAGAGTCCATGGCGCAGGCCTGGGACGACGCCTGCCGGATGGTGGACGGGTATTTCAATGTCCACGTGACCGTGGGGCTGGGCTCCGCAGTCAGCCAGACCTCCCGCATCAGCGAGTCCTACCAGGAGGCCAGACAGGCCTTCTCCCTCACCTCCCGCCAGAACCCCGTGGCCACCATCGAGGAGCTGGACAGCAACGCCTTCCGCAACTCCTTCAACATCTCCGTCTTCAAGAGCGAGCTGACCCGCGCCTTCGAGGAGTTCGACACGGATGCCCTCAACGACACCCTGTCCCAGATCAGTGACCTGTTCGCCAGACAGCCCATGCGCTACCTCCAGGCGGTGGACGGCGCCTGCAATATCCTCTATCTGGCCCTGTCCCTGCTGCCGGACGGCGAGGAGACCCTAAGCCAGATCTTCGAGTCCTACGGGGACGGCTACCGCTCCATCTACCGGATGAACAACGTGGAGCAGGTGCTCGAGTGGCTTGGCGTGCTGCGCGACGGCCTCTGCCAGGTGCTAAAGACCCGGCGCAAGACCTACAAGGACCACGTGGTGACCAACGTCCAGAAATACATCAACAGCCACATCGAAGACCGGCTCTCCCTAAACGAGGTGGCCGCCGTGTTCGGCCTGAGCCCCAACTACTTGAGCTCCCTGTTCAAGAAAACCTGCAACATCGGCTTCTCCGAGTACATCACCCAGAAGAAGGTGGCCCGGGCCAAGGCCCTGCTCCTGGAGCAGGACATGAAGATCTACGAGGTGGCGGACCAGCTGGGCTTTGAGAGCGCCTTCTACTTCAGCAAGGTGTTCAAGAAGGTGGAGGGAATCTCCCCCAGGGAGTACGTGCAGGAGAAGACCGTGCAGGCGGACGGAAAATAGCCGCCGCGGCACTGTATTGTTGAATATTTGATTGTAAAAGGAGATTACCCGCCATGCTCACGGAATTAGCTGAAAAAATCGACCGTCCCCTTCTGCCCTTTAAGCCCGCGGCCCCCATCGGGGACCGGGCGGCCTGGGAGGGGCTGGACACGGACATAAAAAAGATCCTTCTGGCCGCCGGGGAAGAGGCGCTAAAAACGCCTTTTCCGCACCTCTCTGCCACAGACTACCTCGCGTTCACCCGGACCGGAAACCGGACCGGCTACGAGGACAAGCTGTTCGCCAGAAGGACGCTGCTCGGCGACCTGGTTCTGGCCGAGTGCGTACAGAATAAGGGCCGGTTTCTGGACCACATCATCGACGGAATTTTTGACATCTGCGGCGAGGCCGGATGGCAGCTGCCCGCCCACAACAGCTACATCCGCGACACGCCCCAGCTGCCGCTGCCGGACGTGACCCGCCCTGTGGTGGATCTGTTTGCCGCGGAGACCGCGGCGGTGCTGGCGGCGGTGGACTACTGCCTGGGGACCGCCTTAGACCGCGTAAGCCCCGCGATCCGCGTGATGATCCGGGACAATGTGAACCGCCGGGTGTTAAAGCCCTACCTGTCGGAGCACTTCTGGTGGATGGGCGACGGGGAGAGCCACATGAACAACTGGACCGTCTGGTGCACGCAAAATGTGCTGCTGGCGGCGTTTTTGCTGGAATGTGAGGAAGATGTGGCGAACAGACGGGCGGACCGGGCGGACGGCCCCCGTCTTCTCCCCAAAGCTTGTCAAAGCATCGACTACTTCCTGGATGAGTACGGCGAGGACGGCTGCTGCGACGAGGGGGCGCAGTACTACCGGCACGCGGGGCTCTGTTTGTTCGGCTGCCTGGATCTCCTAAACAGCGTCACGGGCGGCGCGTTTCTGGACTGCTTCCGGAATCCTAAGATCCGCAACATCGCAGCCTACATTTTAAACGTCCACGTGGACGGGCCCTACTACGTGAACTTCTCCGACTGCTCCCCCATCGCCGGGAGATGTGAGGCCAGGGAGTACCTGTTCGGCAAGCGCACCGGAAACCGGGATCTGATGGCCTTCGCCGCTGCGGACTATGCAGACTGCCCGCGGCCGGACCTGCCGTGGGAGCACAACCTGTTCTACCGGACCCAGGCCCTGTTTGCCCGCCGGGAGATCTTGGACTTCGCCGCCGCGCAGGCGGGCGTTCCCGTCCCACACCCGGACAGGTACTACCCCAGCGTGGGCCTGTTCATCGCCCGGGATGACCGCCTCTGCCTGGCCGTGAAGGCGGGCGACAACGACGACAGCCACAACCACAACGACACGGGCAGCTTCACCGTCTACAAGGACGGGCGGCCCCTTTTCATCGACCTGGGGGTGGAGAGCTACACCCGAAAGACATTCTCCCCCCAGCGCTACGAGATCTGGACCATGCAGTCCTCCTACCACAATCTTCCCTCCTTCGGCGGCCTCGCGCAAAAAGACGGGCCCCAGTATAAAGCCCGCCAAGTGGAATGCCGGTTGGATGAACGCCTCTGTTCCCTCTCCATGGACATCGCGCCCGCCTACCCGGATCCGGCCGTGGCCTCCTACCGCCGCACGGCGGTGCTGGAGAAGGGGCGCGGCATCACGATCTCGGACCGCTACGAGGGAACGCGCCTTCCCGCCGTCCTCTCCCTCATGACCTATGAGATCCCACACTGGGAGGCGGCGGACAATCTTCTGCGCGTGGGAACCCTTGGAACCTGCCGGATTTCGGGCGCCGCGGACGTCCAAACGGAGGAGATCCCCGTCACGGATCCCCGCCTGGCCATCGCCTGGAAGCACCCGGTGTACCGCACCCTGGTGACCCTTCGCGGCGGGGAGCTGACGCTTCAGATCGAATAGGGGATATGGGATGGGCGCCTACTGATCCGCAATCTCAATGCTGTCAAAGATCTGCCGGATCTCGCGCTCCATCGGCTTATCCAGCCTCCCCATCACCCCCACAATGACGCTGTAGTACCGGCCGTCCAGACGAAACCACCTCACCACCGAGTAGAGGCGGTGCGTCTCCTCCTCCTGAGCCATCACAAACTCCTCGTACGCTGTGCCGTCCATCTCCCCGCAGACCGGCTCGCCCACCAGCATGTCCCAGTCCACGTCGACCTCATCCTTTGTCTCAAAGAACATCACGGTCATCTTTTTCCCGGTCGCCTGCATCCCCACCATGCCCTCCCGGTCGATCACGCTCCGGTCCAGGGGCAGCAGGACAGAGACCGCGCTTCCCGGAATTCTCCAGCGCTCCCAGGCGTCCATGTCCTCGGGCGCACTGTAGCGCATGCCGCCGTGGCACGCCAGCGCGGCCCCCACGAGGCCAATAAACACCGCGGCCAGCGCCAGGCGGTCGAAGCGCCGCCCCTCCTCCCACTCCCTCTCCTCCGCCTCTTTCTCCTCTTCCTCCCGGCCGTTTCGCAGCACGATCAGGGCAGATAACAGCACCGCGAGGAAGGGGATGCCGTAAAACACCACAAAGAGGACCGCCAAAATCGGCACCGGCATGCCGGGACCATTGGCCGAGGCCAGGATAAACAGCAGGGAAAAGCAGGAGGAACACAGGCCCGCCATCAGGCTGAACACCACCGCGGCCACCGCAAACACCTTTTTTCGCCAGATTAAGGCCACCGACAGAACCGCCAGCACCGCGCCCACCGCCGCGCTGTACCACACCGGGTAGGCAAACCGCTCCAGCGCGAACGCCAAATCCCTGTTGTTCGTGACCGTCCACTCCAGCACGCCTGCGATGAGCACCGTCAAAAGCGCGTTCACAAACACCGCCTTTCGCAGCCCGCTAAATCCCCCCGCCTGATTCCCCTTCGTCGCTCCCATACGCCCTCCTGTCACAAAACGCGGCCGCAGCCCGGTTTTGTTGGTTTTTGATACCCCCATTGTATCACACCCCAAACCGTTTGCCTACCGCGCGTTCCCCGGGCCCGCAACCCGTCATGCCAGAAAAAGACCGTCCAAAAACGGACAGTCTCTTCCTTACCATATTCACTATAATAGAAAACCCATCTGCTTTGCCTGGGCTGTCAGCTCCTCGCGGAACTTCGGGTGCGCAATGCTGATCAGGAGTTTGGCGCGCTCACTCACGCTCTTACCGCTCAGCCGGACTAAGCCGTACTCGGTGGCCACGTAGTCCACATCGTTTCTGGACAGCGTCACCGCCGTGCCCGGTGCGTGGGACAGGCAGATCTTGGAAATCTCCCCGTGCTTCGCCGTGGATGCCAGCGCAATGATGGACTTGCCGCCGGTGGCGTGGATGGCCCCGGTGACGGTGTCCACCTGGCCGCCGGTGCCGCTGTACTGCATGGGGCCGATGCTCTCGGAGGACACCTGGCCCAAAAGGTCGATGCCCATGGCTGTGTTGACGGAAACCATCTTATAGTTCTGGGCGATCACGTAGGGATTATTCACGTACCGGCACGGGTGCATGGCCACGCAGGGGTTGTGGTCCATAAAGTCGTAGAGCCTCTGGGAACCGCGGCTGAAGGAGCCCACGATGATTCCCTTGTTGATGCTCTTTTTGCGGCCGTTGACCGCGCCTGCCTCCACCAGCTCCAAAATGCTGTTGGTGATCATCTCCGTGTGCACGCCCAGATCCCGCTTGTCTAGGAAGGCGTGGGCCACCGCGTCGGGGATGGCGCCGATTCCCAGCTGGATGGTGGAGCCGTCCTCCACCAGCTCCGCCACAAACTGTCCGATCTTCTCCTCCACCGCTCCGTAGGGAAGGGGATCTAATACCTCCATCGGATGGTCATACTCGTAGATGCCGTCCACCTCGCTGATGTGGATCTCATTATTTCCGTAGATCACCGGAAGGCTGGGAACCACCTCCAAATAAATCTTCTTTGCCGCGTCGTGGAAATCCGCCTCATCCACGTTTGCCAGGGAGGTGCGGAAATATCCGGTCCGCTCATCCATGGGGCACACGGCCGCCACATACACGTCCACGACCCCGCCGTGGGCCTGGACCGCCTTGGCGCCCTGGCTGTGGTAGTGGGTGGGAACATACTCCACCCGCCCCTCGCGCATGTACTCCCGCTCATCCTTCGCCAGCACGAAGCCCGTCAGAGTGCGGATCCTGCCCTTGCAGTCCTCGTTTTCCAGGAAAGCGAAATCACCCTTCTTGTAGGTGGTGCCGTAGAAAAAGTCGATGCCGCGCTCAAGTCTTGGGGCGACCTTATGGATATTTTTGTAAAAAAGCAGAGGGGCGTTGACGCCGCCGCTGGTCGCGACAAAATCTCCGTCCTGGATCGCCGCCAGCGCATCGTCCACCGTGCACTGCTTGGCTTTGTACTCTTCCAGATACCGGTTCATCGGCGGTCATCCTCCTTCCACTTCTGAATCACCTCCACGCCCGCCTTGAAGGCCTTCCGGTTCAGCTCGATGAGCTCCGGCTTCTTCCCCAGCTTGTGCATGGCGATCTCCTCCGCGCGGTCTAGCGGGATCGTGTTCACCAGGGCCATGTAGGCGCCGAACATGATCACGTTGGCCACCTTGCGGTTTCCAAGCTCGTAGGCCATGTTGTCGATATCCACCTTCACGATCTGGATGTCGTCTCTCCCGGTGTCGGAGGTGTCCACGATGGAGCTGTTCACAAGCAGAGTGCCTCCCTCGCGCAGTCTGGGCAGAAAGTCCACCATGGAGGGCTGGTTTAAGGCGCAGAGCACATCCAGCTTGTTGGAGGTGGGCGCGCCGATCATCTTGTCGGACTGGATCACGGTGCAGTTGGCCGTGCCGCCCCGCTGCTCCGCCCCGTAGGACGGGAAGAATGTCGCGTTCAGCCCCTGCTCCATGGCGCACTCGCCGATCAGCTTTCCAATCATCATCACGCCCTGGCCGCCAAAGCCTGCGATCATCAAACGGTTAATCATTCCGCCACCTCCTCATCACTGTCTTTATAGATTCCAAGCGGGAATTCCTTCATCACCTTCTCCTGGATCATCTTCACGCTCTCCAGGGGAGACATGCCCCAGTTGGTCGGGCAGTTGCTGAGCATCTCCACAAAGGAGAAGCCCTTCTTGTCGATCTGGTTCTGGAACGCCTTGCGCAGGGCTTCCTTGGACTTGCGGATATTGGCCGGGGTGTCAAGAGCGAAGCGCCCGGAATATTTCACGCCTCTTAGGGTCGCCATGAGCTCCGCCATGTGCATGGGGTAGCCGGTCAGCTTGGGATCTCTTCCGTCCACCGTGGTGGTGGTCTTCTGGCCGATCAGCGTGGTGGGGGACATCTGTCCGCCGGTCATGCCGTAGTTGCAGTTGTTGACATAGAACACGCAGATATTTTCCCCGCGGTTGGCGGCGTGCATCACCTCGGCAAAGCCGATGGAGCTCAAATCGCCGTCGCCCTGATATGTAAACACGATGCTGTCGGGATTGCACCGCTTTAAGCCCGTCGCAAAGGCCGGAGCGCGGCCGTGGAGCGCGCAGCCCTGATCGATGAGAACGCAGGGGGAGCTGTTGTTCGCGCAGCCGATGGGCTGAATCATCACAGCGCGATCGGCAATTCCCAGTTCCTCAATGACCTGCATACAGATCTTCACAAATGTACTGTGCATGCAGCCCGGGCAGAATTTATTATTTGTAATATCCAGACTTTCTGGTCTGCTGTATATCTTTTCCATTGCTTCACTCTCCTTTCGCAAGACAAATCGCACGTCTTACCACTTCGTCCGCATCCACAATCACGCCGCCTGTGGTGAGGCAGGTGTGGATCGGCAGATTCTCACCAACTGCAAGCTTCACATCCTGAGCCATGAGCGCCGGGATGGCCATCTCCACATCCAGGATAAATTTCGCCTTTCCGATCTGCTTTTTGTAGGCCTCGAAGGGGAAGGGGTTGGTGGTGATGGGGCGGATCAGGCCCGCCTTGTAGCCGGCCTCCCGAAGCTCATCCACGCAGGTGTGGCAGATTCTTCCGCAGGAGCCGTAGGCGGTCAGGATAAAGTCCGCGTCCTCGGTCATGTACTCCTCGACCATCACCTCATCCTTCGTCCAGCCCTCGTAAATCTTCGACCACTCCTGGGCTTTGGCCATCTGCTGCTCCTCCTTAAAGGATGCGTTTAACAGGATGTTGGGTTTTCCGCCGTGGAAGCCCCTGCCGTTCACCGCCCACTCCGGCGTCTTCGGCGGCTCCTTGGCCTCGGGCAGCGTCACCGCCTCCATCAGGCCGCCCACTAAGCTGTCCGCGAACACGAATACCGGCATGCGGTATTTCTGGGTCACCTCAAAGGCCTTTGTCATCAGGTCCACCGCCTCCTGGATGGTGGACGGGGCGTAGTTGATGGTCTGATAGCCGCCGTGGCCGCTGGCACGGTTGATCTGGAAATAGTCGGACTGGGCCGGCTTCATCACGCCCGTGCCTGGGCCCGCTCTCATGATATCCACCAGCACTGAGGGGATTCTGGCCGCCGCCAGGGAGGAGATTCCCTCCGCCATCAGGCTGATTCCGGGGCCGGAGGTGGACGTCATGGCGAGGGTTCCGCCTGCCGCTGCGCCGTAAACCATATTGATGGAGGCGACTTCGCTCTCCCCCTGTACAAACATGCCTCCTACCTTGGGCAACACGCGAGAGAGATACTCGGGCACTTCACTCTGGGGCGTAATGGGATAACCGGCGTAGAAGCGGCATCCGGCTCTGACCGCTGCTTCCGCAATGGCTTCATTGCCTTTCATAAATTTTCTTTCCATTCCTGTTCATCCTTTCATCATTTATTTTTGTCAGTTTTTCCACTATCGATAGACTTCGATGACGCAGTCCGGACAAACCTGTGCGCACATGCAGCAAGCGATGCAGGCCTCCGGGTGCGCGTCCACCACATACCGGTATCCCTTTTTATTGATCTCTCCGCCAATTTCCAGGACCTTCTTCGGACATACACTGACACACAGCTCACAGCTCTTGCAGCTCTCTTTGCTAATATCAAGTTTCGCCATAACTCACACTTCCTCTCCTTCATTTCTTTATGATTCATACACGGCCCATGCCGTCATATGGAACATTCTGCTCAGACATACAATTTGTCTACAAAGGTACTCAGCTCCAGGACCGGCCAAGGCACGCGCGCCTTCACCTCCCCGGAAAATGTTTCTGAAACAGCGAGTCCGCTGATCTCCATACCGCGCTTCGCCAGCTCTTCCTTTAAATGCCCGGCCGCTTCCAGGATCAGCTCCGCCGTCGTGTATTCTCCCATAAAAGGATTTGCGATCAGTTCCAGCCGCTCCCGCGGAATTCTGGCGGAGATGACCATCGCCGAAAGACTCTCCTCAATGTCCTCTATGCTGCCCGAAAACGTGCGGCACGGATTGATCACATAGAAGTACCGTGTCTGTCTCTTCACCAAAAGCTCCGCGTACTGCCCCAGCATCGTGGCTCCCACCGCATTGCCGCCCGCGTCGAGCACGCAGCAGACGCCGTCGTCCTGGATCAGGGAACTGACGCCCTGGGGCATCAGAGGCGCATCCCACAGCTCCGGGTTCTCCGCCATATGTACATGCCGTTCTTTGAGCAGAGATGAAAAATCCCTGGCCCGAAACAGGCATTTTGTCTGATCCATATCAATCAGACAGACCGGCGACGTCTGCGTGCGGGCCAGAAGGAGCGCCAGATTGGCAGCGATCTCTGTCTTTCCGCTTCCCGCCTCTCCGATCAAAACATAGTTTTTTGTGTCCATATTCCTTTCCCCATTATTAGATTTTTGAAGCTTGTTTTGTATATGCTGCACAAAAGCAGCGGTGTTTTACGTTTGCGAGACTGATTGTAGCACAACGTTTTTTAAATAGCAAGTATTTTTTGATAATTTTTGCTAATTTTTTATGTATTTTTTATGCATAATATCTAATAAATCAGTTATATCGAGAAAAAATTGCTGTGATATCGCAAAAATATAACTAAAATATGCGTGATATATACGTGTTTTATAAGCTAAATGTACAATTAGCAGTTGACTTATTCCCCTGTAACAGCTACTATAGGTGTAGAAGTTTTACGTTTGCGCTTTGCACCTAGCACCACACTATCAATAATGATTTTAAAAATAGGAGAAGCGTTCATGAAATCTGCAAACACAAAGAAATATGTTTTGAGTATCATCTGTATCCTGATTGGCGTGGTGATCGGGCTCGCTAGCCCGCCCGCCATGCTGACCGCCGAGAGCATGCGGTATCTGGGAATCTTTATGACGGCCGTTCTGCTGCTGATCTTCCAGCTGTACCCGGCTCCCCTGGTGGGCCTGTTCGCCTGTGTGGCCTTCGTGGCGTTCCAGGTCTGCACCTTCCCCCAGGCATTTTCCGCCTGGAGCGGCGACACCATGTGGACCGTAATCCTGATGATGGTTTTCGCCAGCGGCATCGCGAAAACCGGACTGATCGACCGGATTGCCTACAATATTATTAAGTTTTTCCCTCCAACCTACACCGGCATGGTGGTGGCGATCATGTCCACCTCCACGATCCTGTCCCCCATCGTGCCCAACTCCTACTCCAAATGCGCCGTGCTCGGCCCCTTCGCCGCCGCGGTGGCAAAGGCCAACAATATTAAAAAGGGAAGCAAGGCCGCCGCGGGACTGTTCTGCGCCTTCTTCGTCCCCGCCGCTGTCCACACCATGGCATTCCTCACCGGCAGCGCCATGACCTTTGTGCTGATCGGCATGATGGGCGATGGCTACTCCTTCAGCTGGACCGAATGGTTCGTCTGCTCCTCTGTCTGGTTTCTCGTGAACCTGGTGCTGACCTTCGTGTTTATTCTGGTCTACTACAGACCCAAGGAGAAGCTCAACATCTCCAAGGAGCTGATCAACCAGAAGATCGCCGAGTTAAAGCCCATGAGCAGCGATGAGAAAGCCGCCTCCATTATCCTGGGCGTGTCCATCGTCCTCTGGATCACCGGCTCCTACACCGGCCTCAAGCCCTACACCGTGGCGGCGATGGCCTTCTGCGCCATGTTCCTCAAGGGCATTTTCACCATGCAGGATTTCCAGAACATGGTTCCCTGGGGCGGGCTTATCACCCTGGTCTGCTCCTTACTTTCCATTTCCGCTCTGCTGGGTGTGGTCGGAGTCAACCAGTGGCTGGCCAGCGTGGCGGCGCCCATGATCATCCGGTTTATCCCGAATGTTTATGTGTTCCTCATCGTTGAGTGTGTCTGCACCTACCTGCTGCGCTACTTAGAGTGCACCGGCCTTGCCTCGCTGGCCATCATCGCCGCGATCTTCCTTCCCATCGGCGCGCCCCTGGGGATCCATCCCTTCATCACGCTGTTTGCGGATGACTTAGCGGTTTTAGTGTGGAATCTTTCCTTCCACAACCCCTACTACCTGCAGGCCGAGGCCGTGGTGGACGGAATGATCACCCACAAAAATGTGGTCTCTATGTCCTACGCCTACATGGTCATTCATATCCTGGGACTTTTGGCAAGCGTTCCGTTCTGGAGATTTTTGGGAATGTGTTAATTCTTGTCGGGTCCGGCAAAACCTTAAATACATAGAGAGCGCCGCTGGCCTGATGATGAAACATAATCGGGACAGCGGCGCTTTTTGAGTGCAATGGGCCGCAGGCGCAGCCTGGGGGCGATTGTTAATTTTATAATCATTGTATTTTTTTGTACATCCCTATATAATGTTTACTATCACCGGTCTCAGACCGAATGGGGGTAATGGAATATGACAGACACCGTCAGCATGACTGGAAACGATCTGAAAAATTATGCCTACAATATACTGAAAGAACGGCTGATCAGCTGTACCTACGCACCGGGATCCATTTTAAACGAGGCACAGCTGACTTCGGAGCTGAAGCTGAGCCGCACGCCGGTGAGGGAGGCCGTCAGCCGCCTGGAAACCGAGGGCTTTTTGAAGGTCCTCCCCAAGAAGGGAATTCACGTAACCGACATCCTGCTAAGCGATGTGCTGCAGATCTTCCAGATCCGCACGGAATTCGAGCCCATCATCCTGCGCCTGGCCGCCACGCAGCTCCCGAAGGACGAGCTCCTCTACTTCTGTAAGCGCTTTGAGGATCCGGACCCGGATGAAACCCTGATGGACCGGCTCCGCCTGGACACCGCCATGCACCTATTCATCATCGAGCACTGCGGCAACCGCTACATGGTGGACATCATGCACCGGGTCTACGACGTCAGCAGCCGGATCATTTTCTTCATCTGCCAGAATCATGCGGTGGTGCACGACGACGGGAGGGAAAATCTGGAGATTCTAAAGCTTCTGCTGAATCAGGACATGGAGGCGGCCACGGAAAAGATGCAGATCCACATGGAGCACTGCCGGGCGGCCGCGCTCAACTACTTTTATACGGTACCGGACTCGGCGGCTCCCTCGAAGACCTACCGCGATAAGCTGTACGGGAAGGGATTTTGATTTTTCCTCACTTTAAATTTACTAAATTTTAAGACTTTGTTCATATCACTTATTTTTCGCCCCTTTATAATTTAACTATCATAGAGAGAAGGGGTGATCGAATGAATTGGAGACAAGAGCTGCGATCCAATATTACAAGAGCCGGGGAATTGAAGGAATATCTAACGCTTGATGCCGAGCAGGAAGCCCGCATGAACGCAATCCTGGAACAATTCCCCATGACAATCACGCGCTATTACCTGTCACTGATCGATTGGAAGGACCCAAACGATCCCATCCGCCGAATGTGCATTCCATCCATCGAGGAGAATGACATGACCGGCAAATTCGACACCAGCGGCGAGGCGGACAACACCGTGCTCCCGGGCATGCAGCACAAGTACCACGAGACCGTGCTGATTCTGTCCACCCACCGCTGCGCCATGTACTGCCGCCACTGCTTCAGAAAGCGCCTGGTCGGAATCTCGGACGACGAGACCGCCGGGAATGTGGAGGAGATGGCGGCGTACATCCGGGAACACCCTGAGATAAACAACACACTGATCTCCGGCGGGGACGCATTCTTAAACAACAATGCCGTGATCCGCCGCTACCTGGAACTTTTTAGCGACATCGGACATCTGGACTTCATCCGCTTCGGAACCAGAACACCGGTGGTTCTTCCCGCCCGGATCTATGACGATCCCGAGCTTCTTAAAATCCTTGAAACCTACTCCCGAAAAAAGCAAATCTGCGTGGTGACACAGTTCAACCACCCGAATGAGCTGACCAAAGAGGCCAAGCAGGCCGTGGACGCCCTGTCCCGCGCCGGCGTAACAATCAAAAACCAGACCGTCCTGTTAAAAGGGGTCAACGACGACGCACAGACCATAGGCGCTCTGTTAAAGGGACTCACCCGCTTCGGGATATCTCCTTACTATATTTTCCAATGCCGTCCTGTGTCCGGGGTGGGCGTACACTTCCAGGTCCCGCTGGCCGAAGGCTACCGGATTGTGGAGGGAGCCAAGCAGTTCCAGAGCGGCCCCGGAAAGTGCGTGCGCTACGTGATGAGCCATGTGACCGGAAAGATCGAGATCCTGGGGCAGCTGCCGAACGGGGACATGCTGTTCAAATACCACCAGGCGAAATATGATTCGGACAGAGGGAGAATTTTCACAAAAGCCCTGGCGCCAGGGCAGGCGTGGCTTGAGGATTGAAGATTTGATTAAATGACAATAAGCCCAGGCGGGCCGGAACTTCCGGTTGCCTGGGCTTATTGTCTGTGTTTGTCTGTTGAATTGGGATGTGGTGGTGGGGGGATCCCCGGTCAGCGGTCTTACTCCGCCGCGGTCCGGGCTGTCACAACCTGCCAGTCTGCCAGCGCCCTTGACAGCGCATCCACGTCGCCGCCCCGGATCTCCGGGAGAACCTTTCCCAGCACATCTGACGACAGGTCCCACCATCGAAGCTTTAGGAGCTTATCCACAGTCTCCCCGTCAAAGCGCCTCCTGATGGGCTTTGCCGGGACACCGCCCACGATGGTGTACGGCTCCACGTCCTTTGTGACCACTGCCCTGGTCCCGATGACCGCGCCGTCGCCGATGTGGACGCCGGACATGATCACCGCCTCGTAGCCGATCCAGACGTCGTTTCCAACCACAATGTCCCCCTTGTTGTCCCACGCCGTGGTGACCTCCGAGATGGGAAGTCCCCACTCCTCGAAGAACAGAGGGAACGGGTAGGTGGACAGGGAACTCATGGTGTGGTTTGCGCTGGTGAATATGAACTTCGCGCCGCAGGCGATGGAGCAGAACTTTCCGATCTCAAGGCGGTCCCCGTTGATGGGGTAATGGTACAGCACGTTGTTGGTCTCAAAATCTACCGGGTCGTTCACGAAATCATTATACATCGTGTACGCGCCCACCGATATGTTGGGGTTCTTCACAACCGCATCCAGGTAAACCGTCTGGCGGTCACCCGTGCGGGGATAAATTGTCTTTGCCGGAATAGTCATCATTTTTCCTCCTGATCTCTATGGTTGTCTGTGCTATTCCGGCTTTTGCAATGCAGCGTTTCACCGATCTCTCACCTGCTTTCGTTCTGAGGCTACTTCGCCTCCGTCCCGTACACCTCGATCTGGGTCAGTGCCGGGAACGGCGACGGGTCGTCCGCCTTAATTAACTGGCCGAACTTCAGCCAGGTGATACCGCTCTTCTTCATGGGAATCAGGTGAGGCGCGGTACTCTTCTCGAGCTTCACCGTCTCTACGGAGCCGTCGGAGAACGTGAAGGTCACCTGCTCCCACCAGTTGTCGTGTGGGAAATCCGCCCGCGTGTAGAGAACAATCTGGTCGAAGTCCACGGCCCGCCCGAAATCCAGGGTGAGCTCCGCGTCGTCCTGACGGTTGATCCCCCAGGACTCGTAGGGCCAGTTTCCGTGGGACTCGTTGGCCACAACGCCGTCGATGGCGTTGCGCGCCGCGAACACCGCCTCGCCCCGGGTCTCCACATTGGCGTAGGCGTGGGGGAAGCAGCCGTGATCCCCGTGCTGATCCAGCACGTTCTTCGCCAGGTTCCTGTAGGTTCCCACCTCTGCCTCATTCGCCCTGCGCAGCGTCAGATAATGGCGCTCGCCGGTGAAGGACTTGGGGTTGTAGGAGGTCTTCTTCTCCGCAAACGGGATCTCGTAGACCAGATGTTCCTTTGTCATATATACCAGGGCCTCGTCCATGGTGTCGTCCACCCGGATCACATAAAAGGAGCCGGTCTGCGGCACCTGAAACAGGATGCGGTCCCCCTCCTCGTACTCGCCCTTCCAGGCCAGAACCGCCCGGTCGGCGCCCTCCGCCCTGGCTTTCACTCCGCCGTCCCGGTCCAAAATTTTTATCAGTGCTTCCATAATTTGTGCCTCCTTATTATGTGGGGTAATGCGTTTTATGTCACCGGCCGAAGGCGGATGACAGGTATTACGTTTTCTTATCAGGGATCTATTATACCACACCATCACGCATTTTTATAGCCGAAATTCGGAATCCGCGTCACTCAGACAGTCAACAAGCGGCCGCCGGTATTCAACCAGCGGCCGCTCAAATTTAGCGGTTCTCTCCCTCTGTTCCCAATGAATTACATCAGGGACAGATACAGATTCTTGATATCCTCAAAGCTCGGATCCTTCGGGTTGCCGGGCTTGCAGGCGTCGTCCATGGCGGACTGGGTCAGGAAATCCACGTCCTCGGGCTTCACGATGGCCTTTAAGTCTGCCGGGATGCCCACGTCTGCGGACAGCTTCTTCACGGCGTCAACGGCCGCCTTGCGGTACTCGTCCTGGCTCATGCTCTCAACGCCCTCTACGCCCATGGCGATGGCGATGTCTTTGTACTTGGTGCCGGTGCAGGGAGCATTGTACTCCATCACGGTGGGCAGCAGGATGGCGTTGGCTACACCGTGGGGGGTGTCATACACAGCGCCCAGCGCATGCGCCATGGAGTGCACGATGCCCAGTCCGCAGTTGGAGAAGCCCATGCCGGTCAGGTACTGGCCCAGAGCCATGCCCTCGCGCCCCTCGGGGGTGTTGGCAACCGCGCCGCGCAGGCTTCTGGCGATCACCTCGATGGCCTTTAAGTTGAACATGTCGGTCATCTCCCATGCGCCCTTGGTGGTGTAGCCCTCGATGGCGTGGGTCAGAGCGTCCATACCGGTGGAGGCGGTCAGGCCCTTGGGCATGGAGGCCATCATCTCGGGATCGATCACGGCCACAACCGGGATGTCGTGGGGATCCACGCACACGAATTTGCGCTTCTTCTCAACGTCGGTGATCACGTAGTTGATGGTCACCTCAGCTGCGGTTCCGGCGGTGGTGGGAACAGCGATGATCGGCACGCTGGGATTCTTGGTGGGAGCCACGCCCTCCAGGCTTCTCACATCCTCAAACTCCGGGTTTGCGATGATGATGCCCACTGCCTTCGCGGTATCCATGGAGGAGCCGCCGCCGATGGCGATGATGTAGTCCGCGCCGGAAGCCTTGAAAGCGGCAACGCCGGTCTGCACGTTCTCGATGGTGGGGTTGGGTTTAATATTGGAATAGATCTCGTAGGCCAGGCCTGCGTCCTCCAGCACCTTAGTCACCTTGGAGGTCACATTGAACTTGATCAGATCCGGGTCAGAGCAGACGAACGCCTTCTTGTAGCCTCTCGCCTGTGCCACGCTTGCGATCTCCGCGATCGCGCCTGCGCCGTGATAGGATGTCTCGTTGAGTACGATTCTGTTTGCCATGTCTCTCTCTCCTTTTAGAAAATGCTTCCGGTCTTGCCGGTACCTTTGTGTTATCAATTGTTAATATTATAACAACTGTGAAAATAAAATAAAAGTGACAAACTCATCGGTCTGTCACTTTTCGTCAATCTTTGTGCAATATGACTATTTTATTTGTGCAGGTTGTCATTTTATTCTCAAACCGCCCGTTAAGAATTCTACAGCAGCAATTCTACAGCAGCCCCAGCCGGTCAAACACCTCCGCCAGCTTTGGCGGCATCGCCTCCACCAGCGTCCGGGACATCTGCTCCGGCGAGTCCTTCATTCCGCCGAGCACCCACTTGACCGTCATGTACACCGAGCCCTGGCAGTACATCTCCAGCAAAAAGCGCAGCTCATCGCTCAAGGGCTGGCTGGCCTTGCGGGCGATCAGGTCCGTGTAGAACTGGAGAATCAGCTCAAAGTCGTGCTCCTTCAGGGAGTTGCGGTCGTCGGACCGGAAGGCCTCGGTGAAGAACACCTTCTCGTTGACGATGAATGCGAACTTCTGGGTCAGGCTCTCGCCCACCGTGTGCCCCATGCCGATCTGCTCGAAGGACTGGAGCACCAGCTTGTCGAAGTACCAGTTGATCAGGTCGTACTTGTCCAGGAAGTTCCGGTAGAAGGTCTGCCGGGTCACCCCGCAGCCCTCCACAATATTTTTCACCGTGATCTTGTCCACCGGAGCGGTCTTCATGCACTCCTTGATGGAATTGGCCAGTTTATATTTGGTTTTCTCCTGCTTGCTGATCTCCGCCATTCGATCCACCGTCCCTCATATGAAAACGGGCAGCCACGCCGCCCGCTCTGCCGTCATCGTGTTGCAGGGGCCGAATCGTTCCGGCCCCCTGCCTGATTACCATTATAAGGGAGATCTCTCCGGATTTCAACCGGAAACCGCTCTCTAGCGGTCCTTGAAGATAGCCACAATGGCCTGCCACATTTTCACCAGCACATTCCACATCCGGCGGAGCGGGCCCTCGTGCTCCTTCTCCGTCTCAATGTCCGTGGGCTTGTTGTCATCGCTATCCAG
This sequence comes from uncultured Clostridium sp., assembly GCA_900555045.1. Lineage (GTDB taxonomy): Bacteria > Bacillota > Clostridia > Lachnospirales > Lachnospiraceae > Enterocloster. The sequence continues at coordinate 19,251 of USJW01000027.1, forward strand.
GCTGATCTCGTCAGTCCGCAGCACGATCTGCAGCGTCTTGGGCGCCTTGTTCTTCTCGGAGGTGAGGGAAACCTTCTCCGCATCCGGGTCCATGAACAGGAAGCGGTTGTCGGTGTCGAACTTATCCAGCTCGTTGTCTATGGTGTCCTTCATGGTGCGGCCCGCCTCACGCATCGCCGTGGTGCTGTCCAGCACGCTTAAGCTCTTGTCGAGAAGCTCCATGCTGCCCCGCAGGCTCTCCCTGGCCGCCGCGTCGAAATCGTCGCTGCTGTTTTTAAGGGTGTTCTGCAGGATGGTCATGGTGCTGATTCCGCTGTTGAGCGCCTCGGTGGTCCGGTTCACCAGCTCCTTGGCGTCCGTCAGGGCTTCCTGGAGGTCCGGGTAGTAGGTGTCCAGCGAGTCATTCAACGCCGTGACGTCCTCGATCAGGAAATCCAGGTTGTCGATCAGCTCCCGGCTGTACTTCGCCGCGTCCGCGGTGTTGCCCGTCATGTCGCTCATGGTCGCCACCAGCTCGCTGCTCTGCTTGGAGAGCTGCTCCAGGAGCTGCATCTTGCCGTAGAGAAGCTGCGCCGCCGTGCCCGCGTCCATGGGATAGTCCGGCTGAATGGGCGCCGCCACCAGGGGGACATTGTGGGGAGTGATACTCGCCTCGGGGGTGCCGGGGGCGGAGGTATCAGGGGCGTTCTCTGAGGTGTTCTCTGAGGTATTCTCTGGCGTGTTCGTTGAGGTATCCTCTGGTGTATTCCCTGTGGTATTCTCGGAGGTGTCCTCTGGCGTGTTCGCCGGGGTATCCTCGGTGGAATTCCCGGCCGGGGTGGAGGCAGAATCATCTGTTGGGGCAGATGTCTGGGTGTCCGCGCCGCTCTGAGTACCCGTTTTGTCCTGGCTGCCGGAGCCGGACTGAGAGGTGTTTGCGTCCTTGGAGGGGGTGGTGTTCTGATCGGACGAACTGTTCTGGTCCGCTGTGTTGCCCTGATCATTTGCACTGCTCTGGCTGCCGTCACTGGACTGAGCGCCGCTGGTGTCCTTGGAGGGGGTACCACTCTGGCCGGCTGCACCACTCTGATCGGCTGCGCCGCTCTGTCCGGCTGCGCCGCTCTGTCCGCCCACGCTGTCCTTATCGCTCGCGTCCGCCTGGCTTCCCTGGCTTCCGCCCTGTCCCCCAGAACCGCTCCCGGAGGGCCGCTCCGCCGGAACATCGTAATACTCGTCGTCAACCTCCAGCAATGCCTGCTGCATCTCCCCCATCCCGGCCAGCGTCAGCTGCTCATTGGCCTGGAACTGGGCGTCCAGCGCGATCACCTGGAGCATGAGCTTCTGGATCTCCGGAAGCTCCGTGGACAGGCTTTCCATGTCGTTCTCCACATGTTTTAACCGCGTGTGCAGCTTCCGCAGCGGGTCCTGCATCTGGCCCAGGGTGTCCACAATGTTGTCCATCCCCTCGTGCACGGTCTCCGCCGCGTCCTTTGCGGTCTGCAGGTGGGGCACCATGGTCTCCATCTGGCTCGACATGGCGGAGAGGGCCGCCAGCGTCTGGTCGTTGCCCGCCAGGATCTGGTCCTTGGAGCCGCTCCAGGTCTCCCTGGCGCTCTCCGCGGACTGGAGCCCGGACTGCACCTGGTTCACGCCGTCCCGCATGGACTCCACAGATTTGGCCATCTGCTCCAGGCTGTCGTAGAGCGTATCGCCGGCGTCCTTCCAGGTGTCCTTGGCTTCCTTTAAGTCCTTGATGTGCTCCAGGTCCTCCACCGTACCCGGCGCCATGGCCATGATCACGCCGATGGACTCGAAGCTGTCCGTGCCGATCCGCACCGTGTAGTCGCCCTCCTCGCCCGGAAGCGCGGTGAACACCACGGCCGTGGTCTCTCCCAGATTCTGGGTCTGAGAGCCCTCGGCGTCCACGCTGTAGCACTTGGTCATATCCACAGGGAACGCCACCATCAGCACCATGTTGTTGCGGTAATATTCCTTCGCCCCGTCGTTGGGCGTGGCTTTCACATTGATCTCAATTACGCCGGAGGCGCCAGCCAGCCGGTCCGCGTTGGTGGGAACCCCGTTCAGCTTGTAGGACACGTCGAAATCCCAGGGCAGCACCGTCTGATCGTTGTCCATGGTGCACTGATAATAGAAGCGCCCCGTCCGGTCCGCCGGGAAGGTCCAGGTCACCGCGCCGTCCCCGATCTGGGGCTCGGCGGAGTCCGACATGTTGACCACCTTCTGATAGGTTCCATAATCTGTAAATTCTGTATTGCCGTTGGGACTTAGGCTCTTGACCACGTTCACCTTGCTGGTCTTCCCGTAGTAGTCCAGGTTCACGTACATGGTTTCGTCCACGTCCACCCCGGCCGGCGCGCCGTATACCTCACTGGCTCCACCCATGTTGGTGCACAGCATGAGGCCTGATAACACGGCCGCCGTGATTCTCTTTCTATACTTCATCGCCATTCACCTCCATTGGTTCACTGCCGGCCGCTTTCCCAGCCCCGGCCATCTTCTTCAATCCTTTTTTCACCAGCTCCACCCGCCGTTCATGCCGACGCTTTAAGAATTTCTGGAAGCGATCCCACTCGTTGCTGGTGATGATCTTGTCGAACCGCACCAGCAGAGCCGGCAGCACCGTCAGCACCAGGAACACGGACAGGAGCGCGCCCCGACCGATCAGGTGGCCCAGGTCTCCGATGGCCGCCGTGGTCGAGATAAAGTGGATGATGTACCCGGCCAGAATGATGATGGTTCCCGATGTGAACACCGACGGGCAGGAGAGCTTGATGGCCTCCACGCACGCCTTCTTTTTGTCCATCGTCCTCCGGCAGGACACGTAGTTGTTGGTCAGCAGGATGGAGTAGTCCACCGTGGCACCCAACTGGATGCTGCTGACGATAATGTAGCCCATAAACACCATGGTGTCGCCCGTCAGGTACGGGATCGCCATATTTAAGAAAATCGCGATCTCGATGGGGATCATGACGATGAGCGGTATGATAAAGGACTTAAAGCTGAACATGACTACCAGGAACACGCCCAGCATGGACAGGTTGTTGACCCGGTTGTAGTCCGCCGTGATCGTGGTCTTGATGTCCTGGGTGGACGGCGTCTCGCCCACCAGGTAGGCCCCGTCCGGGTAATATTTGTTAATGATGGACTGGATCTCATCCGAGCACCGGAAGGCCTGGTCACTCTCCGTCTTGGTTCGTATGTAAATCAGCATCCGCGAGTAGTTCTTGGTGTGCAGCTCGCTGGTGATCGAGTAGGGGAGAAACTCCTCCGGGATCCCCTGGGGGAGCGTGTTCGCCATGGACGTCACGCTCTTCACGTAGGGCAGATCCTCCAGCTCGTCGGACAGCTCCTTCTCCGTCACCGGCGAGGTGTTGGGGAACATCGCCAACATCATGTTGCTGCGCCCGAACTTATCCACGATCATCTGATCGTCCGCGTAGACCTGCGTGCCCTCGCTGGCGCCCACCGCGCTGTTTCCGTACAGGAAATCGTTCATGCCCTGGGCCACGTAGGCGGGCGGCGTCAGAAGCAGCATGATCGCCGGGATCAGGTAGCGCACCTTGTAAACCCAGTTGCTGAACTTGTTGAACTCCGGCAGAAACGGCCGGTGCTTCGTCTTCTCATTCCAGCGGGCAAACTTTAGGATCATGGCCGGCATGAGGAACAGCACCGTGATCAGGCTGAAGATAATTCCCTTCGCCAGCACCAGGCCCATGTCGAAGCCGATGGTGAAGTTCATGAACACCAGGGCCAAAAAGCCCACCACCGTGGTCAGGCTGCTGGCCAGGATGGAGTTGATGGCCTGATCGATGGCGTTGGTCATGGCGTCCTCCTCGCTTAGGCCCTTCTCCTTCTCCCTGGTGAATGCGTCCAGCAGGAAGATGGAGTAGTCCATGGAGGTGGCCAGCTGCAGCACCATCGCAACGTTGTTGGTCAAAAAGGACACGGTCCCGATAAATATGTTGGTGCCCCGGTTTAGCAGGATCGCCACGCCCATGACCAGCAAGAACAGGATGGGCTGGGTCCAGGCCGTGGTGGTGATACATAACACCACGAAGATCATGATCACGGCCACAGTCAGAATCAGGCTCATCTCGCTCTCCACGTTCTCCGTCAGAGATTTGTTCTGAACCGCCATGCCCACGTAGTAGCCCTTGTCGCCCGTGATCCGCTTCATCTCATCGATGGCTTTGGACGTCCGCTTGGTGGTGTCCCCCTCGTCGAAGGTCACATCCATCACCGCGCAGCCGTCCTTGTAGTAGTCCTCGATGTCCTTCTCATTGATAAAGTCCTCGCCGGAGTAGATGTTTACCGTGCTGTCGCACCACAGAACCTGATCCACCCCGTCCACGGCCTCCAGCCGGTCCTTGTACTGCTTCGCCTCGTACAAGGTCACGTCCTTGATCATGACGCGGGCGGTGCCCGGGTAGCCGAACTCATCCTCCATCTTGTCAAGGCCGATGCGGGACTCGGCGGTGGCCGGCAGATACTCCGTCAGGTCATAGTTTACATTGACGAACAGCATCGCCAGGGCGCTGAAAATGCAGCCCGCCACAAACAGGGATTCAATAATCCCCTTTCTTCGTATAATAAAGCGCGCCAGGCGGATGGATCCCCGCAGCTTTTCCTCCGACGCCGTGCCCTGATCCGGCTCTTTTCTTTTTCTCAAACGATCCAGCAATTTCTGTCCCATCGCTTCGCTCCTCACTCTTCCAAAGCGGCATCATCACCGCATCATTATAATCAGAAAGAAATGCTTCCCGCCCTCCTCAAGGTGGGCGATTCCGGCTTCCCGGTAGTACTCCGGGAGATATTTGCGGTCCGCCTTCCGTTCATAGCGGTCCATCATCTTTGACTCAAACTTGCCGTACGCGTCCGACTCATCCTCACAGTTTGGCAGGTACAGCTCCATGTACGTGCTGTGGGGCCGGTAGCCGATGGATGTGAGATAATCCTTAAGCTCCCCCTCCCCGGGGATGTTGCCGTTTCCGTACCCGACCTCTGTGGCCGCCGCCAGCCGGTGCGCTGCCGCCCGGTTCAAGTTCTCATTCACCTGAAAGCTTGCGTCCCGGTCGTACCAGACCGACTCGTCTCCGTCGTACTCATCCTCCCGGTCGGAATACTCGTCGTAAAACTCCTCCCGCTTCTCCTCGTTCATCTCGTCGAACAGCGCCTGGGTCGCCTCGTCGTAGCAGCCGATCTCGTAGGCGCCCCCGCCGGTGTTACGCACCCGCGAGGCCCCCAGAAACACGCCGTCCGCCCCAAAGCGGCAGTCCGCGTCGCCGAGCGTCACGTCCCCGGTGTTCATACCCCCGTCCTCGTGGAAGTAGTACCAGTTCCCGTCAATCTGCCGCCAGCCAAGCGCCATGGCACCGCTCTCTTCCATATAATAGGTTCTTCCGCCGTCGAGGAGCCAGCCGGTCTTCATATAGCCCTGGCCGTCGAACCAGTACCAGGCGCCGTCCACCGAGAGCCATCCGGAAGCCGCGGGCGTGCCGTCCGGTTGTATGTAGCGCCAGCCGGATGTGTCCTGCTGCCAGCGGCCCAAAATCTGCTGCGCAGTCCCGGCGCCCTGCTGGCCATTCTCGGCTTCCTGCTGCGCGTCTTTCGCGCCCTGCCGGCCGCTCTCCTCCGCCGCGTACACCTGTCCCGGGGCTATCGCCGTCAGGCAAACCGCCAGTCCCAGCAGAACCGCCATCCGGTTCCGTTTCCACAATATTCTGCCATCGCTCATCGCGTCATCCCCTTAATATTCATCGTTTATCCGTCGTTCGTATCTTTATACAACCATTATTTTAGTAATTGACAGATGTCTATTTATTGACTATAATGGATTATACTAACTAATGACGTTATATACAATGATTAATTTGCCTATTAATGATTATTAATCAACACTTTTGCAAATAGCGTCTATAATAAATTGTAAAATTTTTGATAATTTTTTTGCGGCCCTTGACCGTGGCCGAGAGAACAAGGAGGCGTTTCCATGGGAGAAGAAACGGTGGACCGAAGAGTCCGAAAAACAAAGAAGCAGCTCAGAGAATGTCTGACCCGCCTGCTGCGTGAAAAGAAGGTACAGGACATCACGGTCCGCGAGCTCACGGACATGGCGGACTTAAACCGCGGCACGTTCTACCTGCACTACCGGGACGTGTTCGACCTGCTCGAGAAGACCGAGAACGAGCTGTTGGACGAGTTCTACAGTCTGATGTACCGGCACAGGGCCCAGGATCTGAGCGACCACCTCTCCGAGATGCTGGTGGATATTTTCAACCTGGCCAAGGACAACTCCGATCTGGTGATGATCCTGCTGGGTGAAAACGGGGACTTAAACTTCGTCAACCGACTGAAGAACCTGGTGCGCGAGAAATGCATCCAGGACTGGCTGGAGCTGTTTCGCGGCACCAACTCCGACGTGTTTGAGGCCTACTACTCCTTCATCGTGTCCGGCTGCGTGGGCCTGGTGCAGCACTGGCTCCAGACCGGCCTCAAGGAGACGCCCCAGGAGCTGGCCCGGCTGACCGAGCAGATGATCACCCAGGGAATCCGGGTGTTGGAAAATGGATGAATTTTTTCCTATTCTGTGATATTATCTAGGGAGCGTATCACTCGTCGTCAACCTGGCTGTTAATGACAGAGTATGATAGCAGGAAACAAAATCTGCTTTGAAATGGAGAATTTTATATGGAACTTTTTAGAGAGACGGCCACTGTCCGGGTCCGCAAGGGGGCCGGGCGCTCCTTAAAGGCCGGCGGAGCCTGGATCTACGACAATGAAATCGAGGCCATCGAGGGCGAATTTGAGAACGGCGACTTAGTCCTGGTGGAGGACTTCGACGGCTACTGCCTGGGCCACGGGTTTATCAACACCCGCTCCAAGCTGACCGTGCGCATGCTGTCCCGCAAAAAGGACGCGGTGATCGATGAGGCGTTCATCGAGAGGCGCGTGAGAAATGCCTGGGAGTACCGCAAGGCCACGGTGGACACCTCCAGCTGCCGCGTGATCTTCGGCGAGGCGGACTTCCTCCCGGGAATCGTGATCGACAAGTTTTCCGACGTGCTGGTGGTGGAATCCCTGGCGCTGGGAATCGATCGGTTAAAGCCGCTCATCGTGGAGAAATTAAAGGACATCCTGGCCGCGGACGGAATTCATATCCGCGGCGTCTACGAGCGCAGCGACGCCAAGGTGCGGCTCCAGGAGGGCATGGAGCGCAGCAAGGGCTTCATCGGCGAACCCTTCTCCCCCAAGGTGGAGATCGCAGAGAACGGCGTGCGCTACATGGTGAACGTGGAGGACGGCCAGAAGACCGGCTTCTTCTTAGACCAGAAGTACAACCGCCTGGCAATCCAGAACCTGTGCCGCAGCCTGAAGCCGGAGCGCGTTTTGGACTGCTTCACCCACACCGGCTCCTTCGCGTTAAACGCGGGGCTTGCCGGGGCAAAACAGGTGACGGGCGTGGACGCCTCGGAGCTGGCCGTGGAGCAGGCCAGGGAGAATGCGGCGCTAAACGGCCTGTCGGACCGCGTGTCCTTCCTCTGCGCCGACGTGTTCGACCTGCTGCCGAAGCTGGAGAAGGACGGGGAGCGCTACGACGTGGTGATCCTGGATCCGCCCGCGTTCACAAAATCCCGCAGCTCCATCAAGCAGGCGGCCAAGGGCTACCGCGAGATCAACCTGCGGGGAATGAAGCTGGTGAAGGATGGCGGCTACCTGGCCACCTGCTCCTGCTCCCACTTCATGGACCCGGAGCTCTTCAGCAAGACCATCCGCGAAGCGGCCTCCGGCGCCCACAAGCGCCTGCGCCAGGTGGAGTACCGCACCCAGGCGGCCGACCACCCGATTCTCTGGGCGGCGGACGAGTCCTACTATCTGAAATTCTATATTTTCCAGGTGTGCGACGAGGCGTAGCAGCGCCCGGCGGCCCCACGGCTCACCTGAATCCAATATAAGAACTGCCGCACCGCGGGGTACCTCAATGGGATTCCCCCGCCAGTGCGGCAGTTCTTGTTATATTCTATGATTCTATTCTATGATTCCTGCGCCGCGCGCTTCTTCTCCCCCATCCAAACCCGCGCCAGGGACACCGCGTCGATGATCAAAACCGTCATGTCGGTGAACCCGGTGGAAAAGTCCATGATCGCGAAGGAGTAGAACACCCACATGAACGTGTTCACGAAGATGCTGCACTTGACCGCCTTGATCTCCTTTATGTAGTGGCAGCAGACCGTGTACTCCACCGTGGCCACCACCGGGATCAGGCCGATTAGGCCGCGGTTGTTGGCCAGAAGGCCCAGGACCACCACCAGCACCAGAAACAGCACCATCAGCTTGTGGCTGAATTTGTCCCTGGACACCAGGTAGTTGCGCGTCGCGGAGAGCGCCAGGGTGGTAATCCCCGCCCAGGCCCCGAAGAACACTGAGGCCACACACAGCATGGCGCACTCGATAGCCTGGTAGAAAAACACCTTGCGGTGGTCGTTTAAGCAGCAGCTGTAGGCCATGAAGCCGGCCGCCACAAAGGATATGATATTTCCGATTATCAGGTTTGTCATAGGTTGTCTTCTCCCTCTGCCCGACTCCCACCGCCGGGCGCAAATGCAATTTATAGACTATTATACTATAAATGCAGCTGCCGAACAACCGATTGCTTGACTAAAAACCACAGGGCAACCCCCGGCTATCTAAGTGACAGCCGGAGGACGCCCTGTCCTGTACATTTCTTTTTTACGCCTCTTTCACTGCCGGAAGGATGGTCTCAACCTCCGCGTGGGGGCGCGGGATCACATGAACGCTCACCAGCTCGCCCACTCTCTGGGCCGCAGCTGCGCCTGCGTCCGTGGCTGCCTTCACCGCGCCCACGTCGCCGCGCACCATCACGGTCACCAGGCCGCCGCCGACAAACTCCTTGCCGATCAGGGTGACGTTCGCCGCCTTGACCATGGCGTCCGCCGCCTCGATGGAACCTACCAGACCCTTTGTCTCAATCATTCCTAATGCATCATACTTCATGTTCTTATCCTCCTGATATGATTTTTTATTTATATTTGAATTGATCGTTTATCTCTCTTGCACGTCCGCCGCGCGGCCCGTCAGTTTCCGGCAATCCGCACGCGTGAGGAGCCGTCGAGCCCCATGGCGTTGGCCTCCTCAGTGTCGATATGGCACTCCAGGCCGCTCTGGGCGGTCACGCGCACGATGGTGTTGGCCAGGACTCCGCCCCGAAGCCCATCCAACTGAAGGCTCACGTTCTGTCCGTCGTGGACGCCGAACCGGGCAGCATCCTCCGGCAGCATGTGAATGTGGCGCTGGGCCACCATCAGGCCGCCGCAGGTCTCAACGGAGCCCTTGGGGCCTACCAGGGTGACGCCTGGGGTGCCGTCCAAATCCCCCGACAGCCTGGCGGGCGCCTTCGCGCCCAGCTTAAAGCAGTCCCCCGCCAGAATCTCCACCTGGGTTCTGCCGCGCACCGGCCCCAGGATGCGCACCTTCTCGATGGCCCCCTTGGGGCCGCAGACCGTCACCGTCTCCTTACAGGCGTACTGGCCGGGCTGGGACAGGTCCTTAAGCTTTGTCAGCTGGTAACCGGCGCCGAACAGTTTTTCTAAGTCCGCCTGTGACAGGTGCACATGCCGGTTGGACACGCCTACTGGGATGGTTTTGTCCGCCTGCGCATACTCCCCGGCGCTCTCGCCCTGGCCCTTCACCATCTCCATCAAAAGCTTGATCACCGCTTCGTACTGATCCATTTTCACTCCTCCTCCGGCCAATGCCCGCGGCCCGGGGCCATATGACCCATGTCTGCCGCATGGCCGGGACTATCTGATTTTTATACACCCTGCTTCCTCATGGTCGTGATCAGCTCACGCACCAGCTCCGCCAGCTTCTGCTCGTCGCAGCCGGCCTCCTGGCTCACATTCCCGCGGCATGGGCCGCAAACCTGCTGTTCCCCGCCCATGAGCTCCGGGTGACGGAAGGTCACATCGTCCGTGATCAGGGTGGTGCAGTCCTTCAGGCCGTAGGCCACCTTCTTGACGTTGATTAATTGCATGGGGCTCACGTTCTCGGACACGGAGCTGCCGCCGCAGGTTCCGCAGCCCAGGGTGAACGCCACGTTGAGCCCGGTGCTGATTCCGGTTCCGCCCATGCTGCCGCCGGTGTTCACCAGAATTCTGGAGGCGGGCTTGGAGGCGAATTTGAGAACCATCTCCCGGTCGTTGGTGTGAAGACTCATGGTGTGGCCGATGCCGTTCTGCAGCAGCTCGATGCTCAGCTGGCAAGCCTCCTTCCAGTCCTTCACCGTGTAGAATGCCAGCACGGTGGTCAGCTTCTCGTAGGACAGCGGGTACTTGTCGCCGACGCCGTCCTGCTCGCCGATCAGCACTCTCGTGCCCTCCGGGATGGTGATTCCGGCGCTCTCGGCGATCACCTGCGGGCTTCTTCCCACGAACTTGGCGTTCATGCCATGGCCGTTCTTAAACAGAACCCGGCACACCTTCTCGGTCTCCTCGCGGGTCATGAAGTAGCCGCCCTGCTTTTTCAGCTCGGACACCACCTCGTCATGGTTGCACTCCTCGCAGATGATGGACTGCTCGGAGGCACAGATGGTGCCGTAGTCGAAGGTCTTGCTGGCCATGATGGTGCGGACCGCCTGCTTCACGTCCGCGGTCCGCTCGATGTAGGCCGGGGAGTTGCCCGCGCCCACGCCGATCGCCGGTTTGCCCGCGCTGTAGGCCGCCTTCACCATGCCCGGGCCGCCGGTGGCGATAATCACGGACACCTCCTTGCAGTGCATGAGCTCGTTGGTGGCGCCCATGGTCGGCATGGAGACACACCCGATCACTCCCTCAGGCGCTCCGGCTGCCACCGCGGCGTCCCGCATCACCTGAGCCGCCTTTAAGGTGCACTTGGCAGCGGAGGGATGAGGGGAGAAAACGATGGCATTTCCCGCCTTGACGGCGATCATGGACTTGTAGATCACCGTGGAGGTGGGGTTGGTGGAGGGCACAATGCCCATGATGAGCCCCGCGGGCTCCGCCACGTCCATGGTCCCCTTCGCCGTGTCCTCGGAGATAATTCCCACGGTCTTCATGTCCTTTATATCGTTGTACAGCAACGTGGACGCCGCATGGTTCTTGTAGGTCTTATCCAGGACCTTGCCGAAGCCGGTCTCCTCCACCGCCATCTTCGCCAGGCAGGCCGCATGCTCCTCGGCCGCCTTCACCATGCTCTTAAGGATGCGGTCAATCTGCTCCGCCGTGTACCCGGCCATCTGCTTCGCCGCGGCCTCACCCATGCGCGCCAAGTCTCTGGCCTCCTGAATGGAGCGCAAATCGTAATCAAAATTATCCATTCTCTATCTCTTCCTCTCTTTTCCTAATCAACGCTCTGGGTCTCATACAAGGCTTCGAGCTCTCTGAGCAGCTGGGTCTTATTGGCCTTCGAGATCTCCCGCCCCGCGATGGGCAGCTCGGGGTATTCCCTGGCCAGGGACCGCAGCTCCGTCACTTTCATGGCTACCAAGGTTTTCATCACCTGCCCGATGCCCCCGGACTGCGCCAAATAGTCGAGGGCGGCGCGGGTTGTGGGGGTGGGGTCGGGGGATGAGGGCGGGGTTGTGGGGATATCTGAGGCGTCCGGGGCGTCTGGAGCGTTCGGGACTTCTGGAGCTTCCGGGACTTCTGGAACGTCCGGGACTTCTGGAGCTTCCGGGACTTCTGGAGCGTCCGGGACTTCCAGAACTTCCGGGGTTTCCGGGACTTCTGGAGCTTCCAGAACTTCCCGCGCTCCCAGAACTTCCGGGGCTTCCAGAACTTCCGGATCTTCCAGAGCTTCCGAATCTTCCAGAACTTCCGGAGCGTCTGTAACTTCCTGGGCTCCCGGGGCTTCCAAATCCGTCCGGGCGGGTTGGATTTCCGTCTCCGCCGCCCGGTCTATGAAATTGCTCGCAGCGCTGTCCTCCGGGGTGTCCCCGGAATTCAGCGTTTCTCCACAGTCAAGCTCATGTTCGTCGCCCAGCTCATTTCTACCATCCGGCCCATTTCCGCCGCCCGGTCTGTTCTCGCTATCTAGCCACTCTTCGCCGTCCGGCCTATTTCCGCCGCCCGGCCTATCTCCGCCTCCCGGCCCATCTTCGCCGCCCACTTCACTTCCGCCTCCCGGCCCCTTTCCGCCATCCGGCCCATCTCCCCCGCGTCCCTCAAACAACCCTTCCAACTCCTCGCCGGGTCTTGGGATCACGTGGCGGGTTTGCAGGCAGTCCGCTCCCAGGCGCTCCACCGCAGCCGCCCCGGCGTCCACCGCAGCGGTCACCGCGGCCACGTCGCCGGTGACGGTCACGGTCACAAGACCGCCGCCCACCTTTGTCCTCTCCACCAGGGCCACGTCCGCGGCCTTCAGCATGGCATCCGCCGCCTCGACGGCGGCCAGGATTCCCCTGGTCTCTATCATTCCAAGTGCCTGCATCTCCTACCTCCTACACCAGATCCACCCAGTTGGCCGGGTATGTGGCGTAGAAGATGCGCGCCTTGTCCGGCGATCCCCAGACCACCTTGGAGCCGGACGGGACGAACAGCACGTCGCCCGCATGGGCGGTGTACTTCTGACCGTCGATGGTCACGGTCAGCGTCCCCTCGATCACGTAATCGATCTCCTCGTACGTCAGCTCCCAGTCGAATTCCGAGTGGTCGATCACCAGAAATCCCGCGCTGATGTGGGACTCCTCCTTGCTCACCAGCTCCTGGAAAAACGCCTTGGCCTGCGGGTTTCCCGTGTCAAACACATCCATCTTCACGGTGTTTCCGCGCACCACCTTCAACCCGTTTTTGTGGGACTCCGACTCGAAGGGCTTAAATATCCCCTCCAGCAGCCCCTTTTCCATCAGCGCCTTCAGCACCATGTAAATCTGGCTGCTGTCGATCTCCTGGGAAGCGCTGCACGCCGCAGCCGCAACCGCCTCCGGCGCGGACTTCTCTTCAAATGTCACTCCCAGGGCCTCCGCCGCGTCCCGCGCCGACGGTGTGATGATCGTGCCGCATGCGATACGGCACAGTTTCTCCCCTGCCTGTGCGAGCGCCTCCACATCCCTGGCGCAAATCAGGTCCTTCATGCCCTCACTTCCTCTCTCCGGACTGCCCTACACTTCGTCAAAGGTGCAGTCCTCGTCTATGATTCCAACTACCACCGCGTCCACCGGAATACCGTCATCGCCCAGCATTCGCCGGGCGGAGGAGCCGGTGGTGACGATGACCCGGTCGCCGATTCCGGCGCTGATGGTGTCCACAACCACCATCCGCTCCCCGGACCGGGTTCCCCCGATGAGCTCCGCCAGCATGAGCTTGCAGCCGCTTAAGGCCTCCGCCTTGCGGGTCGCCCAGATATTGTCGATCAAGCGCGCCGTCACCATTGCTCTAACCCCTCCTTTTCCCTTCTGCGAATCTCGTCCATGGCCGCCTCCACCGAAGCCGTGTCCCCGAAGATGGCCAGCAGGATCATGTTCTGGGGGCAGTTCCCCCGAATGTCCTCCACGGTGACTCCCACCGCCTTCTCGGCCACGTCCGCGGCGCAGACCATCTCGATCATCCGGCCCTGGATCAGACCCACCGCGTCCACCGGTCCGATCTCCCGGCCAGCGCCCGACCCCTTTCTGCGGGTCAGAATGTCCAGCGTGCCCTTGGTGGGCGATTTAATGATGCGATATTCCATAGACACCTTCCTCTATTCCCAGGCTTCCTGCGTACAGCTCTTCGCAATCCCCAGAGGGGTCACGAACATCGGGTTCTTCGGCTTGTAAGTAGGGATGCCCGTCTTTTTCTGGATAATATCCTCGATCCCCGCGAGGCAGCAGGTTCCGCCCACCAGGTAGATTCCGTCCACATCCCGCCCGCTCACATGGCGGCTTATGATGGAGGAAACCTTCTCGATCACCGGCTTTAGCACCGGCAGCAGCTCCCCGTGGTGCGCCTCGTCCCGCTTGTAGCGCTCCGCCTCGGAGAACTCCAGCTTATAGGCGCCGGAGATCACCAGGGAAAAATGCGTGCCGCCCGTGGGCTCATCCGCCACGTACACCACCTTCCCATCCTTCAAGATGGAGATTCCGGTGGTTCCGCCGCCGATGTCCACCACCGCGCCGTTTTTGATGTTCAGCACCGCGTTGGCCGCCGTCGGCTCATCCGGGAGGGCCGTGATCTCAAATCCGGCTCCCTGGACCACGTTCTTGATAGCGCCGGAGTCCAGACCGTCCGTCCCCGGAGGGATCGCTGCGGCCGCATAGACCAGCTCGGTCCCCAGCTTTTCCTCCAGCTCCTCCTTGAGCTCGCGCACAATGTGGATGGCTCCGATGTAATCCACCACCATGCCGTCCCGCACCACGTCCGCGTAGCGGTAGGCCCCGGCCACCGGCTCGAACCGGTCATTTAGCACCGCCAGAACCACGCAGGCGGTCCCCAGGTCCACGCCGGTGTAGTAGACGCTGGAGCGCTCTCGCACCGGGTGCTCGATCACCTGCTCAAACCGGCGCACCATCTGGTCGCAGGCCTCAAACATTATCCGTTCCTCTGACATATCTTTCCTCCGAACGCCCCGCAGATCATCTGCGAAAGGCGGTTGATCACTCTGTGGGTTGTCTCCCTCTGCGCTTCCGGAAGCACCGGCTCCAGCTGCCGCAGCGCGCAGCGCAGTCCGTGAAGACGCACAATCTCCCTTCCGCGCTCCGCCTGGGCGTGAAATCCGGTAATCTCAAAGCAGTCCTCAAGAAGCTCCCCCGCGTTCTCCGGGCCGATTCCCTCGCAGGCCGCGCATTTGACAGCGCTTCCGGCGTTCTCCCTCGCGTTCTCCCCGGCGACTTCGACCACCGCTAAAGCCCGCTCCAACTCGAAGAGTTCCTTGGCCGTCAGCACATTCTCCGCCATCAGGTCCGCTCCGGCCTGCAAAAACATGGCCCGGACCGAGCGCAAGGCCAGCTGCGAATACGCCGCGGAGGAATATTCCGCAGGAGAATGTTCCGCGCTGCAAGCCGCCGCCTCACTCACCGCGTCCGTCCCCGCCTCAGCACCCCTTCCATTCGTCCTCCTGCGCCCATTCTCCTCCCCGCCGATCTTCACCCCGCGGTCGTTCAAAAACTGTCTCGCCCCAGGGGTCAGCCGGGTGCCCGGCTCCGGGTGGTACTCGGAAAACGCCGATATCCGGTACTGTGCGCGCAGGTCCGCCTCCGTCAGAAACTTCATGCGGCTCCCCCTTTGCAAAGCCTTCTGTACAGGCTCTCAAACTCCTCCTTGGTCGGGATCACAGGGTTCGTCTCCGTGCACGAGTCCGCGGCGGCCTTATCGGCCATCCCGGGAACCGCTGCCAGGAATTCCTCCCGCTCCACGCCCAGCTGTGTGATCTGCTCCGGGATGTGAATCCGGTTCATCAGATTCCGGATCTGGCGGATCAGCCCGTGGACTGTCGCCTTGTCCGTGCCGGCCGCGATGCCCAGCATGTTGGCCACCTCCACATACCGCCCAAGCGCCACCGTCTCGCCCGCCGCGTCAAGCCCAGCGTTGTACGCGATCACATGGGGCAGCAGAATGGCGTTGCTCCTGCCGTGGGCCAGATGAAATCTGGCGCCCAGGGCATGGGCCATGCTGTGGCAGATTCCCAGCGACGCGCCGTTAAACGCCACGCCCGCCAGGCAGGAGGCATTGTGCATGCGCTCCCTGGCCTCCATGTCGGATCCGTCCGCCACCGCCCGCTCCAGATAGGCCCAGACCAGGCGGATCGCCTTCTCCGCGCAGGCGTCCGTGAAATCGGTGGCCTGGGTGGAGACGTAGGCCTCCAGCGCGTGGGTCAGCACATCCATCCCCGTGTCCGCCGTGATGTTCTTCGGCACGGTGGCCGTAAGCTTCGGGTCCAAAAGGGCCACATCCGGCACCAGGGACGGATCTCTTAACGGATACTTGGCCTGGGCCTCCGGGTCCGAGATCACCGCGAACGAGGTCACCTCGCTGCCGGTTCCGCTGGTCGTCGGCACTGCCACCAGCACCGGCTTTGTTCCGCCCTCCATGGCGCTGTAGAGATGGCTCACCGCCTTGGCCGTGTCGATGGCCGAACCGCCGCCCAGGGCGATCACCGTATCCGGGCCAAAGGCACACATGCCCTCGATTCCCCTCGTCACCACCGCGATGGTCGGGTCCGGCACCACCTCCGAGAAAATCTCAAAGCATGCGCCGCTTTGGGCCAGCAGCTCCCCGATCTCCTCCGCCCGCCCCGACTGCTTCATAAAGGGGTCGCAGATGATGTAGGCCCGCTTGATCGCAAGCTTTTTAAGGATCTCCAGTGAGCCATTGCCCATATATATTTTAGTGTTCATGATAAACTGTTCCAATGTGTCAGCTCCCTCCTTTCCTGCCAGTTTTCTCCCCGGCGCCAACCGACGCCAGGAGCTGTTCCAAAGCCCGAAGGCTTGTTTCGTCGTACAGGCTCACATGGCAGACCTGCCGGACCCCTGCCTGCCTAAGCTGCTCCTCGCACTCCATCGCCCGCCCATGGTCCCGGTCGGTTTTTGTGACCACCCCGATGACCGGCGGGCCGAACACCTGCGCGAAGCCCGGCGGGTACACCCGCTTGGCCCGCGGCTGTGAGGCGTCCGCCAGCATGAGCACGAGGGAGGCGTCCTGGGCCGACGCGATCAGATGGCAGTGCATCCAGGGACATTCTAAGTAAGCGCCCGGCGCCTCGATGGTCCGCTCCGTGTAAACCATCACCGGCGTGCTCCGCCTGGGCCGGTCCGTCCCCTCAAGCCAGCCGGCCAGGGCCGATTTCCCGGCTCCCCTGGCGCCGATCAGCAGGATCCGCTTCCTTCTCATGTCCGCGTGATCTCCGCCACGGTGAAGCCCAAAACACGTTTCAGCGTCCCCGTCACCGCCTCCAGCGCCGTCGCCACGCTGTCCACGTCCCCGGCCACCACCACGGAGCCTGTGAACCGGTCCAAAAAGCCGATCTGCACGCCCGAGGCCTTGGCCGCGATGTCCGCAGCGATGATGGCGGTCTCGTAGGGCGTCAGCGTCAGGATCCCGATAGCCCCCAGGGCGTCGATCCCCAGGCACTCGTACACGTCCGGGACCGGCGAGGCGATCACATGGGCGATGGTGACCTGCTTGCCCGGCACGGACTCCTCGATCACCCGGTTCACCTGTGCTCTCTCTTCCATCCTCTCATCACCTCGCAAATCAGTGCCGGATCACGCTCACCGGGAAGTCGTACTCCCGGATCCAGCCCTCAATCCGGTCCAAGTCCTCCTCGCTGAGGCTGGGATCCCCGTCGATCGTGTAGTCCATGTCCAGCTGCCCGTACTTGTTTACGCCCAGCTTGTGGTAGGGCAGAAGGTCGATCCCCTTAAAATTGGGGTCATCCCGGTATGGGAGCAAAAAGCGTACCACCAGGTCGATCTCCTCCCTGCTGTCGTTGATCCCCTTCAGCATGGGCATGCGCACCTTCACATTGAAGCGCCTGCGAAGCAGCTCCTTTAGGTTGTGCAGAATCCGCTCGTTCCCCATGCCCGCCAGCTCGTTGTGCCGCTCCGGGTCCATGTGCTTGATGTCAAAGAGGAACAGGTCCACAAACTCAGCGATCTCCAACAGCTTCTCCGTCCCGATCTGCCCGCAGGTCTCGATGGCGGTGTTGATTCCCTCCGCCTTGCAGGCCATGAGCAGGCTTTTTGCCGCCTCCGGCTGGGAGGTGCACTCCCCGCCGGTCAGCGTGACCCCGCCGCCGGACAGCTCGTAGAAGGCAGCGTCCTCCTCCACCAGCTTTAAGAGCTCCGACACCGTTTTGTACTCCCCGGTGATCTCAAGCGCCCCCTGGGGGCAGCTCTCCTTGCACTTTCTGCAGCCGATACAGTCCAAGTCCCTCAGCACCCGGTGCAGGCCGGTCTCCCCGGAGAGGACGTGAATCCCCACCGGGCAGACGTCCGCACAGGCGCCGCAGTTTATGCAGGAGCTCTTCTTGAACATCACCTGGATCTTCCGGTCCAGCCCCTCCGGGTTGGCGCACCACTTGCAGCGCAGGGGGCAGCCCTTGAAAAAGACGTTGGTCCGGATTCCGGGGCCGTCGTACATGTTGTATTTCTGCACGTTGAAAATCAGCGCTTTGCGCTCAATGGCGCCCGCATTTGCATGTTCCATCTCGCTCTCTTCCTTCCCTATATACGGCGGTGATCAGAAATGAGTCAGCATGGTGCGGCTGATGATCTCATCCTGCACATCCTTGCACAGCTCCACGAAGAATGCGCTGTAACCGGCCACGCGGACGATCAGATCCCGGTACTGCTCCGGGTGCTTCTGGGCCTCGATCAGCGTGTTGTTGTCCAGGTAGTTGAACTGCATCTCGCCGTTTCCGAACATGCAGGCGGTCCGCAGCAGCGTGATCAGGCTCTCCTCGCCCTCCGGCGTGTCAAGTAACCCCGCCATGATCTTGAAGTTGTGCACCATGCCGATGTTCATGCAGTCGTTGGCCATCTTGGACACGGACTTGATGATCGCCGTGGGGCCCTTAAAGTCGGCGCCCTGGGTGGGGCTGATTCCGTCGGACAGCGGCAGCCATGCGTGGCGTCCGTTGGCGGAGGCGCCGGTCATCTGGCCGAACGGCGTGTTGTTGGAGATGGACAGGGTGCCGTGGCTGAGCCTGGAGTACAGGGTCTTGTACTTGCGGTGCTCCTGCTCCGTAAAGTTCACCAGGTCCGCCGCGATCAGATCGGCGTAGTCGTCGTCGTTTCCATATTTCGGCGCGTTCAGGCAGTCGGTGCGCACCTGCTCGTAGCCCTTAAAGTCCGCCTTCAGCGCCTCATTTAACTGAGTCAGGGTGTACTTTTTGTCGTCGAACACCAGCTTCTTTATGGCCGCCATGGAGTCCGCGTAGGTGGCCAGGCCGGACCAGATGACGCCGGGGCCGAAGTTGTACATGGCGCCTCCCGCGGAGACGTCCTTTCCCTTCTCCATGCAGCCCTCGTACATGATGGACATGAGGGGCTTGGGAGCCAGATCACGGTGCACCCGCTGGGAGATCACGGTGGCCACGGAGGTCCACTTGGTGATGTACTTGATCTCATCCTTTACCGCGGCCTCGAACTCCTCGTAGGTTTTAAACCGCTCCAGATCGCCCATGTCCGGGCAAACCTGCTTGCCGTACCAGAGCGGCACGCCGTGGTTTAACGCCAGCTCGATGCAGATGGGCCACTGGGTGTAGGAGGTGCTGGTCCACTGGTAGAGACGGCCGGACTTCTGGGGCTCCACGCAGCCCATCAGGCAGTAGTCCCTGGCGTCCTCGATGGAGACGCCCTTGGCCAGCATCATCTTGATGTGCGCGTCGTCGAAGTGGCAGGCCGGGAAGCCCATGCCGGAGCGGACCACGTCCACGATCTTCTTTAGGTACTTCTTCGGGGACTTGTTGTGGATGCGGCAGGCCAGGGAGGGCTGGTAAATCTTCACGTGGCGCACCGCGTCCATCAGCAGGTAGGTCAGGTCGTTGGTGGCGTCCCGGCCGTCCCTGGTCACTCCGCCCACGCACATGTTCACGAAGGGCTGGTATCCGGCGAAGAACTTGGAGCCGCCCTCGCTGGTGATCCACATCATCTCGGACATCTTGATCAGCATGCAGCCCGCCAGCTCGAAGGCCTGGTAGTCATTTAAGCGGCCGGACTCAATGTCGCCCTTGTAGTAGGGGTACATGTACTGGTCCACGCGTCCGATGGACATGCCGGTCTGGTTCTCCTCCACCACCAGCAGGGACTCGATGGTCCAGACTGCCTGGATGGCCTCCCAGAAGGTCTCGGGCTTGTGGGCCGGAACCCGCGCGTTGACCTCGGAAATCTTTAAGAGCTCGGCGCGGCGCTTGGGGTTACTCTCCTTCTCCGCCAGCTCCCTGGCGTACTCGGACATTCTCCTCGCGTAGATCATCACGCCCTCGGTGGTGTCGATAATGGACTTGTAGAAGTAAATCTTCTCGATGTCGTCCGGGTTCTCGTAATCCAGCTGCTCTAAGTGCTCTCTGGCCTCCTGCTGGATGTCCAGCATACCCTTTTTCATCAGGATCACGTCGTAGCCGGGGTTGGAGTCGCCGCCGCCGTTTAAGGCGTGGTAGGAACAGTCGGACACGAAGGACTCGCCGGACAGCTCCCAGACACCCGCCTCGCGGTACTGGTCCTCGCAGTACTCATCCACGGATTTGCCCTTCCAGAAGGGGAACAGCTCCTCCCGCATGATCCGTTTGTCCTCGTCGGAGATGTAGAAGGGGTCCTGGGGTCTGGTCCCGATGGTGTCGATCTCGTCCTCCATCCATCTCCAGGCGATGTCCGGGGAGAACGCTCCGGCTCTGGGCGCGCCGCAGGGTGCGCCGACGATCAGCTCGTTATCCTGGATCACCAGGGGCGCGGTCTCGCAGCAGTAGCGGAAGCACTTGGCCCGCAGCATGATCTTGGGCATACCCGGGTTCTCCCTTGCAATCTTTGTGATGGCTCTGGCCCGGTAGGTGGTGATGGTCGGCTTGTGGGTCAGGTAGTTCTCCTTTAACGCCTTTAAGCGGGGCGTCATCCCGTCCGGGATCCCGGTGCCCTCGCTCTCGCAGCAGAACTCTGCGGCCGGGGCCTCCTTCTTTGTGATCTCATCCGACACCGCCTCGAACATCTTCATCAGCGATGCCCGCTCCTGCGGTGTCATGTTTTTTGTCGCTTCCGCGAGTTTATTTGAAAATTCACGAATATCCAATGTATTCCCCTCTCTCTTTCCTAATTTGCAGGGTGTCCCGGCCGGAATTATCAGCACTAAATTTATTTTGCTGCTAATTTTAAAGTCACAAGGGCCCGCGCACACCCCAAGGGATACCCCCTGTCATCTATTTGGCGGTCAATTGATCCAATATCAGTCTCAGTAACGCCGCCGGATCCGGCTCCCTGTCGGCGGCAGTGTGAGGAGCCTCTTGCGGCTGTCCCGCCGTCTCCGCCTTCCACGGTTCATGCTTCACGCCTCTCGCCACCCTCCGCAGATACACCAGGTTCATCGGCGACACGTTGTCGGAGGTAATCCCCTGCCCCGCGTTCACCGCGCCCAACGTCACGGACGGGAACAGGTTGGTGGTGGCCCCCGCCGCTCCGAATGCCGCGGGCGTGTTCACCAGAATCCGCCCCACCGGCTTCTTTAGCGCGAACTGGCGGATCACCGCCTCGTCCCGGCAGTGGATCGCAAGGGTGTGGCAGCGATTGTCGCCCGCCAGCAGCTCCATGCACTTCTCACAGGCGCGCATCCAGTCGTTCTCAATGTAGAACACCAGCACCGGGCACAGAAGCGGCCTCGCGTAGGGGTTCTCGCCGGAGATGTAGCGCTGCTCGCTGACCAGCACCCGCGTGCCCTGCGGCACCTCAAACCCGGCCCGCTTCGCCAGCCAGACAGCGGATTTTCCCACCGTCTCCGGGTCCTGGCCGCCTCCGTGTATGCACAGAAGCTGCACCAGCGCTTCCTCCTCCGTAGCGCTCATAAAGTAAGCGCCCCGCTGCTGCATCTCCCGCCTGGCCTCCCGGGCGATCGCGCTGTCTGCGACCACGTACTGCTCGGCGGCGGCCATGATCCCGCAGTCAAAGCTGCGGCTCACCAGAATGTCCTCCACCGCCCGGGCCACGTCCGCGGACCGCTCGATAAACACCGGGCACGGCACGATTCCGCCGAAGATCACCGGCTTTTTGCTCCTGGCAGCGGCCTCTAAATACTCCGGCACGCCGGTGTCCAGGATCAGGGAAACCGACGGGTGCGCGAGCATCGCCAGGGTTCCCTCCCCCGTCACCGTGCCCGGGCAGGAGATCGCTCCGTCCGGAAGCCCCGCCCCGCACGCGGCCTCTGCCAGGATCTCTGCGGCCCTTCTGACCGTGCGCTCCGCCCGGGGATGGGGCGCGAACACCACCGCATTTCCGGACTTCACCGCCATGGCGGCGGCGCTCACCACCGCGGCCACCGGACCGGCGGCCGGGCAAAGGGCCAGAACCACGCCCATGGGCACGCCCACCACCGCGACGCCCGTCTTCTCATCCTCCTCCAGGCAGCCCACGCAGCGCATGCCGCGCAGCTGCTCCGCCAGGGCCCCGCAGATAAACCGGTCCTTCCGGCATTTATCAGCGGCCTCCCCGTAACCGGTCTCCTGGGCGGACATCCGGGACAGAGTGTCCAGCTGTCCGGCCGCCGCCTTAAGCATGGCCTCCAGGATGTGGTCCAGCTTCTCCTGGGGGAACGCGGCCATCGCGGCAGCGGCCTCCCCGGCCCGCTCCATCAAAATCCGGGCTTCCTGCACGGAGAGTAAGTCCTTGTCAACAAATGTCATACCATCGCTCCCTTCCTACCCCTGGGGCAGCAAGCTTTCCAGGCTGTAGCGGGTGATAATCTTTTCCAGATGGGGGTGGGGTCTGGGGATGACCACGGAGCTGTAAACCTCCGCGCCCATGGCCTCCACCGCCTTCACGCCCGCGTCCACCGCAGTCTTACACGCCCCCACATCGCCGCGCACCAGCACGGAGATATAACCGGAGGCCACATTCTCATAGCCGATCAGCTCCACATCCGCGGCCTTGCACATGGCGTCCGCCGCCTCCAGGACAAACACCAGACCGAATGTCTCGATCAGCCCGATTGCCTCATACTGTTCCATATGTTCGATTCCTCTCTCATAGTCTAAGCGTCAATGTCGTGGACAGAAACGATGTCGCCCACTCCCCGGATGGGGCGCGGCATCACGTTCTTGGCCGTCAGCTTTCCGATGGCCGCTGCGGCTTTTGCCCCCGCCTCCACGGAGGAGCGCACCGCCGCCACATCCCCCTTCACCATGATGGTGACCAGGGTGGATCCCACGTTCTCGTAGGAGATCAGCTCCACATCCGCGGCCTTCAACATCTTATCCGCCGCCTCAAGGGCGGGAACCAGGCCCACGGTCTCCACCAGGCCTAACGCCTCCTCGCCGTAATATCTCATAGTCCGTGCCTCCCTCTCTCATCAATTGTTCCGGCGGTACTTCTTCGGCACATACTTCTCCACCGCCGTCTTGCCGTCCGGGTTGATCGCATAGCGCAGGGAAAGCTCCCCGTCCCCGTCCAGCTCGTAGCTCTTTAAGGTCAGAAGGCCGTTGGCCTCCAGGGACATCACATGGTCCAGGTAGCGCTGTCTCGTAAACTGGCGCTCCCCGCCGTACTGGGGTTTTAAGGCCTCCATGATCTCCTGCACGTCGGCGCTCTCCACGCCGTACAGGTAATTTAACACAGCCGTTCTCGCAGGTAACAACATTTTCCTATTCCCCCTTCTTAAACAGATCAAGCGGATTCATGGTCACCAGAATCGCGCCCAGCACGATCACTACGGACCCGATCACGATGGTCGGCGTCAGCGCCTGGCCCAGGAACAGCACACAGAAGAACACGCCCCAGAAGGCATAGGTCACATTTAAGGACATGCCGATGGCGCAGCCCACCGTGGAATTGCTCTTGTACCAGCAGAGGAAGGAGACCGCCGCGTTGAGCCCGGCCGCCGCCAGCCACAGAACCGGAAGTCCCGCCGCCAGGGTGCCGCCAAGCAGCTTAAGCCCTCCAACCAGGGGAACGATCAACACCAAATCCACCACGCCGGAGATCAGCTCCCGCAGGTTCACCGCCACGTCCGTGTCGATCATGGCCCCGCCGTAGCTGGAGAGCATGCCCTCAAGGCCCCAGCTGACGGCCGCGATCAGCGCACAGATGATTCCCAGCGTGAAATTGGGGCTGCCCTCGGGCTTCACCCAGTTGATGATGATGGCGCCCGCCACACAGATCACCATTCCCGCAACCACGCGCTTCGTGGGCCGCTGCTTTAAGAAGATCCACGCGAAGATTGCACCGAACAGGCTGCAGGTGGCGGAAATGGGGATCGCGTACGCCCCGGCCATCGCCAGGCCCACCAGGTACGCTCCGTTGGCGATGGGGCCGCCCAGCAGCGATCCCAGCACGATCATCTTGCCCGGGAACGTGCCCAGGCTTCTTCCCAGCTCACTTAACCGCCCGCACTTGGCGTTGTAGATGGTCAGCCAGATGCCCGCAAACAAATCGTTTAAGCCCGAGCACACATAGGGCGCCGCCAGAAGTCCCAGGGCGCTCACTAGCGGCTCATAGTAGCCCGCCACCAGCACCAGCGTGGTGTAAATTCCATATGTAAGGCCGGAAACCAGGCCTGTGGTAATGCCGGTCACGCGGAATTTCTTCCCGACCTGCTTCATTTTCTCGTCCGCCGTCATGGGGATCGCCCCCTTGACGCCTGCTACTGCTCCTTCACCGTTCATTGATCCCGTCTCCTATCTCAAACTATTCTGCCGTCTTTGTCCCGGGGAGAATCGTCTCCACCTCGCCGTGGGGGCGCGGGATCACATGCACGGACACCAGCTCGCCCACTCTCTGAGCCGCAGCGGCCCCCGCGTCCGTAGCCGCCTTCACAGCGCCCACATCGCCGCGGACCATCACGGTCACCAGGCCGCCTCCCACAAGCTCCTTGCCCAGTAACGTCACGTTGGCAGCCTTCACCATCGCGTCCGCAGCCTCGATGGAGCCCACCAGTCCTTTTGTCTCGATCATTCCCAAAGCATCATACTTCATGATTTCTTCTCCTTCTCTTCAAACTGTCCCTTTTGTGCCGGATCATTGTGCACAAAAAGGTTCATCATCACTTATGCGATTGCAACTTTGCGTTTGGCCAGCGCAGGTTAGAAAACATGTTCATCAGCGATATCACTAACTTTTTAATTTTGACATGTGTTTTTCTATGCATTTAGTATAGGGTATCCCCTAAGGTGGAATGTCAATTGTTTTTTTGAGAAATTTTTAACTTTCCGGGGATGAGGAAAATCCAAAGCGCGGGGAAGGGCGCAAAACGCTGGAAAATTCAGGCATTTCCTGCACGATTTTCCAGCGGTAAGGCCGAAAAAAGAGTGGACGGGATTCCGTCCACTCCAAATTTTGCGTCATGATTCCACAAGATTTTCGCCAAAAGGGTGTGTCCGCGGAGGCAGATTCTGCCTCCACCGCCCCACAAAAGTTTCCCCTAAGGGGAAGCTTTCTACCTTCCCTCCCGCTCAATGGGCACCACCACCTCGGTCACAAACTCCGCCGGATCCCGCGTGGTCCAGTAGTCCACCACGTACCGCTCGTAGCACTCCGGCCCGCAGCGGTAGCCCCTGGCCTCCGCCCAGTCCCGGATGCGCCCGTACTCCTCCCCCACCGTCTCGAAGGGGCCCACATGGTAGACGCAGGCCGCCATGATTCCGCCGTACACCGCCCGGCCCGCGCTCTTGATGAAGGGCCGCACCGCCTTCTGCATGATCCCCGCCCGGGTGCAGGTTCCCGCCATCTTCTCCTCGTAGGAGGGAAACCGCAGAATCACCGGCCCGGAGATCTCGTTCTGCACGCTCTCCAGGTAGTTGACCCACTGGATGTTGATGATGGACTCCATGTAGCGGTAGCGGAAATCCTGCTCTAAATACAGGCATTCCACAGGCTGTATGTACTTGATCCCCACCTCCTGGGCCGGATTTTGCACCACCAGCCCGGCCTCCCGGATCAGCTCGTACCACTCCTTCACCGCCACCAGGCTGTTGTGGATCTGCTGCTCCTGCTCCTTGAGCTCGTCGATCTTGTTGAGGAAGCTCTCCTTCAGGAAATAGTAGCCGTCCCCCTCCACCAGCCCCTGCATCTCCTCCAGCTTAAACCCCATCTGCTTGTAATACTTTAGCACCGGCACCGTGAGCAGCGTGTCCCGGCTGTAATACCGGTACCCGTTCTCCTTGCAGATCGTGTCCGGCTTCACCACCCCGATCTGGTCGTAAAAGCGCAGCGCCTTCCTTGAAATGTTGCAGATGCGGCTGACCTCCCCGATTGAATACAATTCTTCTTTCTGCATGATCCCCTGATGTACCGTAAGCGCCAAGTGTTAGGGTAACCCAACACATCTACCCTGGCACCAACATGTGATGTCAGGGTTGCGAGCGTTTTA
>USJW01000028.1 GCA_900555045.1 uncultured Clostridium sp.
TTTTTTTTTTTTTTTTAATGATACGGCGACCACCGAGATCTACACTCTTTCCCTACACGACGCTCTTCCGATCTGGTGGACATTGCCGTGATCGAGCCCAAGACGAACGCAGACTACGGTTCATCCATGGTGGCGGCCGTCAACGGCGGAGCGAATATTATCTTCGCATTCGGAAATGACTTCACGGATGTGCTCAACGAGTACGCTCCTAAATTCCCGGACGTCAAGTTTGTCGGGTTAAACTGCAATGCAAAGGCGGACAACTTAAAGGTGGCGCAGACCGCGGACCACGAGGGCAGCTTCCTGGCGGGCGCGCTGGCAGGCATGATGACCAAGACCGGAACCGTGGGCGCTATCGGCGGCGTGGAGGGCGACAACATCAACCGCTTCCTGGTGGGATACGAGGAGGGCGTGAAGTATGTGAACCCGGATGCCACGGTGTTAAAGTCCTATGTGGGCTCCTTCTCCGATCCGGCGAAGGGGAAAGAGTTTGCCATCCAGCTGATGAACCAGAATGCGGATGTCATCTATCACGTTGCGGGGGGCACCGGCGAGGGCGTCTTCGAGGCGATCAAGATGAAGGATGGCATCTACGCAATCGGTGTGGACACGGATCAGGACGGCATCGTGGAGGGACGCGTATTGACCAGTATGGTGAAGAACTGCAACGTGATCGCGTACGACAGCGTGAAGGAAGCTTTGGATGGAAAATTCACCACCGGCAATCAGGTGTTCAACCTGGCCAACGGCGGAGTGGGCCTGACCGAGATGAAATACACCAAGGATCTGATCGGGGAGGAAAATCTGAAGAAGCTGGATGAAATCAAGGCGAAAATCGAGTCCGGCGAGATCAAGGTAACAGATGTGCTGGCGCAGTAGCACGCAGATTGGGAGGAGAATCGTATGAGCCCAACACTTGAGATGAAACATATCGTAAAACAGTACGGTCCAGTTATGGCCAACCAGGATGTGAGCATCCGGCTGGAGCCGGGAAAGGTGCTGTGTATCATCGGTGAGAACGGGGCGGGAAAATCCACTCTGATGAACGTGCTGTACGGTATGGAAAAGCCCACCTCGGGGGAGATTCTGCTGGACGGAAAGAATGTTGCCTTCCGCTCCAGCAGGGATGCCATGAAGCACCGGATCGGCATGGTCTTCCAGCACTTTATGCTGGTGGAGGAGCTGCCCTGCCTGGACAACATGATTCTGGGGATGGAGCCGAGAAAAGGCGGGAGAATCGACTACCGCAAGGCCAAGGAGCAGGCCGAGGCGCTGATGGAGCAGTACAACATGAAAATCCCGTTGGACGAGCCCGCGGGCAAGCTGTGGGTGGGACTGCAGCAGAAGCTGGAGATTCTTAAAACCCTGTATCGGGGAGCCGAGATCATCATCCTGGACGAGCCCACCGCGGTGCTGACACCCCAGGAGACGGACGAGCTGTTTGAGAACATCCGCCACCTGGCCGCCAAGGGGAAATCGATCATCCTGATCACCCACAAGCTGGACGAGGTGATGCGCGTGGCCGACGAGATCGTGGTGATGCGCGCCGGCTGCGTGGTGAAGGAGCTGCTGGCAAAGGACACCAACGTCAATGAGCTGGCGCTGTACATGGTGGGCCACGAGCTTCCGCCCATGAAGGAGCGGGAGGCGGTGAAGGTCAAAAAGGCGCTGGAAATCCAGGGGGTGTGCACCTCGCAGTCCAACGGTACACCGATTTTAAAAGAGGTCAACCTGGTCATCAACAAGGGCGAGATACTGGGGATTGCCGGTATCTCGGGCAACGGGCAGGGGGATTTGGCCCAGGTTTTGGCGGGATTAAAGCTGCCGGACCGCGGGAAAATCATTTTGAACGGCAAGGACATTACCGCCCACGACCGGCGGCAGAAGATCCGGGACCGGATCAGCTATATCCCTGAGGACCGGAATTCCACCGGAGTCTGCGGCGCGTGGAGCCTGGAGAACAACTGCTTTGCGGGCTACCACACGGATCCCAGATTCCTGAATAAATACGGGATCATCAACCGGAGAGAGGCGAACCGGACAATCCGGGATATGATCGATAAGTTTGCGATCAAGGCAGCCAGCGAGAAGGTGGCCATAAAGACACTGTCCGGCGGCAACTGCCAGAAGGTGGTTGTGGCCAGGGAGACCTGGTTTGATCCGGAGGTTGTGATCGCATCTGAGCCCAGCAGAGGCGTGGATATCGGGGCCATAAACACCATCCACAACCACATGCTGGATCTGCGCAACCGCGGAACTGCAATTCTGCTGATTTCTTCCTCCCTGGATGAGATCTTTTCCCTCAGCGACCGGATTGCCGTGATGTTTGAGGGGAAGATCGCCGCGGTGCTGGATGCGAAGAGCACTACGCGCGAGGAGATCGGCCTGTACATGTCAGGGTCTAAAAAGGAGGTGGGGGTATGAGCCTGGTCAGGAAGTATGTTCCGGTGGTCGTAAAGCCGGTGCTGACAATTATCGTTGCACTTTTGCTGGGAGCTGTGATCATCGCCTCCTCCGGAAACTCCCCCGCCACGGCCTACGCCGTGCTGTTTAACGGGGCGTTCGGGTCTGCCTACGGCTTGATGGAGACACTGTGCAAGGCGACGCCGTTGATTTTCACGGGTCTGGCCTCCGCCATCGCCTTTAAGGCGGGCGTGTTCAACATCGGCGTGGAGGGCCAGCTGTATCTGGGCGCTCTGGCCGCGGCCCTGACGGGCGTCTACCTGGGGCATCTGCCCTCCTTGGTGGTCATTCCGCTGTGCTTTTTGGCCGCCATGGCGGCTGCGGTGGCCTGGGGCATGATCGCCGGGGTGCTGCACGTGAAGTTAAAGATCAACATATTTATCATGTTTTTCATGTTAAACAACATGGCGATACTGCTGACGGAATATCTGGCCAACGAGCCCTTCCGGGGCGAGATACCGGTTCCGGCAACCGCGAAGGTACAGCCCAACGCGCTCTTGTACCGGTTCTCCAACCTCTCCACACTCAATGTGGGGTTTGTGATCGCCATTGTTCTGGCCCTCATCCTCTTCTTTGTGTTTGCCAAGACGAAATTCGGCTACGAGATGGACGCGCTGGGCAAGAATCCGCTGTTCGCGCGGTATATCGGCATCCACGCGGAGAGCAAGACGCTGATCCTTCTGGCCTTAAGCGCAATGATCGCGGGGATGGCGGGCGCCGAGCAGGCCATCGGGACCATGGACCGGTTTTACGCGGGCTTCTCTAACGACCTGGGATTCACGGGGATCTCGGTTGCGCTTTTGGCCAACAACAACCCCATCGGGGTGATCATATTTGCGATCTTCTTCGGGGCGCTGACAAACGGCGGGCTGATCATGTCCGCAGCCACCAGTGTTCCCAGCGACTTGATCTCGATGCTGCAGGCGATTTTGATTATGCTGATCTCCGGTGACTTTGTGATCCGAAGGATCCGCACCAGGAAAAAGGAGGGGAAAGGATGAATACCGTATCAGAAATTGAGTATGTGCTGCAGACGACCATCAACGCGCTCCCTCCCCTGCTGTTAGCCGGTTTGGGCGGCATGATCACCTCGAAAATACAGATTTTAAACCTTGGCCTTGAGGGCATGATGCTCGTCGGAGCGTTCGCGGCTGTGGTCACCAACGTGTTCACCGGCAGCCCGCTTATGGGACTATTGGTGGCAATCCTGGTCTCGTCCGCAATCGGAGTGATCTTCGCGTTTCTGAACCTGAAATTCAAGGTGGATAATGTGATTGTCAGCGTGGGAATCAACCTGTTTGCCATCGCGGTCACCCGGTATATGCTGACCACGCTCTTCGGCGTCAGCGGCGCGTTCTCCTCGGATAAAATTGTGAAGCTGCCGGTGGTGCACTTGGCGTTTCTGGAGCAGATTCCGATCCTCAACGTGTTTTCCAGGCTGTCCATCGTGTTCTGGCTCGCCATCGGCATCATGGCGGCGCTCAGCTATGTGATCAACAACACGCCGCTGGGGCTGCATGTCAGGGCAGTGGGGCTCAACGACGTGGCCGTGGACACCGCCGGTGTGGACTCGCTGCGCATCAAATACGGCTGCATTATCCTGAGCGGAGCGTTCTGCGGGCTGGCCGGGGCCTACCTGTCCACCAGCTACCTCTCCATGTTCACGGTGGGCATGACAAACGGCAGAGGCTACCTGGGAAACATCGCCTCCATCATCGGTGGGAGAAGCGCGCTAGGCACACTGTTCGGCACGCTGATCTTTTCACTGACTGAGGGCATGACCATGAAGATCCAGACCATGGGCTTCCCGTCCCAGCTCATTCAGCTCACCCCCTATCTCATCGCCTTCGCGGTGGTGATCACCATGGCGGTGGTGAGAAAGCGGCGCCAGCTCAGTTGAGCCGCTCCATCAGATGGAGCAGCTTGCGGTACTGCTGCTGGTTGATATGGATTTTACCCTTTATGAGGGTGATGTACCCGTCGTCGCTCAGCTGCTTTATGTAGCGGTTGATGGTGCGGATATCCTTCTTGGAGTAGTAGCACAGGTCCTCCCTGGTGTCGTGAATCTTCACGTAGCCCGCAAAGCCGTGCTCGTAGCAGGAGAACAGGTACACATCATAGAGGTAGCAGAGATAGTAGACAAACGCTGTGAACGGCTCGTAGTTTAGGCAGTTCATCAGGATATTGTGGTCGTCAAAATGCTGGTTCAGAATCATGGACAGAATGTTGTTGAACAGGGATGGCCTGGCGGTCTGCCAGTGCGCCAGGGTGTCCCTGTCAATGACGAGCGCATAGACGGCCGTTTTGGCATAGATTGTGATCAGCCGGGGGACCGGGCGGTTGGAGAGCATCTCCTGGACTCCCACAAACTGGTTTTTGCAGATCTTCCGGTGCGTGGTGCGCTCCTTGTTGCTGAGCAGCCGCCGGTTTTCGCCGAAGCAGACGCCGGACAGGATTAAAAACAAGCTGTTCTGGGCAGCGGTTCCCTCCTCCACCAGAACAGAGCCGGGCTCGAAGTATTGAATCTTCAGCTGGTTTAACTCGCGGGGAGGAAGGGAATCAAAATACGGCTTACTGTCGGGAAAATCGTTTATGGCGGGCATCGCGGGTACCTCCGGTAGAGATGGGATTGGTTGTATTTTGTAAGTAGTATAGCACAACGAGAAAGGGATTGAAATAAATATGAAAAAAGACGGACGCCCCAACATCCTGCTGATCACCTGTGACCAGCTCAGATCCGATTACATAGGAGCTTATGGCTGCGATTTTATCGACACGCCCAACATCGACCGGCTGGCTGAGGAGGGCACGCTCTTTGAGAACGCCTACTCCCCGAACCCGGTTTGCATCCCGGCCCGTCACAATCTGCTGACCGGGCTGACGGACAGACACCACGGCTTTGACGACAACTATTTCAACGAGAACGCCAAGGCCGCGCCCTACTATCTCCCCACGTTCCCGCAGATTCTCTCGGACAGCGGGTACGAGACCATTGCGATCGGGAAAATGCACTTTCAGCCGGAGCGCCGGATGAACGGGTTCGACTATTTTCTCAACATGAATGAGCTGCCGCCTACCCGGGAGGCGGACGACTACTGCATGTATTTAAAGGAGCAGGGCTACGGGCATCTGGACAGCCCTCACGGTGTGAGGACCTGTCTGTATATGCAGCCCCAGAGATCCCTGATGCCCAAGGAGCTGCACGGCTCCCACTGGGTGGCGGACCGGGCCATCGAGTACCTGGAGCACACCAAGGACCGCCTTCCGTTTCTGATGTGGGTGGGCTTCATCCATCCGCACCCGCCGTTAGACATACCGGAGGAGTATGCCGGACTCTACGACGGAAAGGTTCCGGAGCCGGCCAAATCCCGGACTCCGCTCTCCGAGCTGGCGCTGGAAAACATTACTCTCGGCTGCTTGGAGGACCCGGACGCGCTTCGCAGGACCCGGGAGCTGTACGCCTCGGCCATCAGCTTTGTGGACTACAATATCGGGCGGATCATCGAGAGCTTAAAGGAGCAGGGAATCTATGAGAACACAGTGATCGTGTTCACCAGCGACCACGGCGAGATGCTGGGGGATCTGGGCACATTCCAGAAGTTTTTGCCCTACGACGCCTCCTGCAAAATCCCGATGGTCATCCGCTACCCCGAAAAGTTTGCAGCCGGAACCAGGGAGAAGCGGTTTGCCGACTTAAACGATCTTCTCCCCACATTCCTTGACCTGGCGGGGACCGAGTACCCGGCGGACTACGATCTGCCCGGGGATTCCCTGGTGTGCATGGACGGAGTGAAGAACCGGAAGTATCAGTATGCAGAGCACCAGAAGGACAACAAGCGGTGGTGTATGCTCCGGGACAGCCGCTACAAGTATGTGTACTATTACGGGGACGCGGAACAGCTCTTCGATCTGGAGACAGACCCCTGTGAGACCACAAATTTGCTGTACCAGTGTGAGGATGAAACTGTTTTTCAGGTGAGGGACCGCCTGAAAAAGGCGCTCATCTCCTACGAGCGACGCTATGGCCTCAAGGGAGGGATTAAGCGGGGCGATTTTGTGCCCCGGGAGCCGTACCGGCGCGTCCGGTATTTTGAGACCAACAAACCCCAGTTTACGGATATGATCGTGAAGGACGAGGAGCGGGCGGCCATGATGGATTACCGCGAGGAAATCCTTGCGGCCATAAAGGATGAGCCCACTGTGAAGCTGGAGAGCAACCACACCCAGGAAATTCTGGAGAGTCTGGGCTGGGACGAGCGGACCATCGCCGAGCTGATTGAGCGGGCAAAGAAACAGGGAAACTAGAAGCGGGAAGGAATTGGGCAATGAGACAGGACTGGGATGATGAGGACCGGCTGTGCCGGATCCGGGAGGGAAAGAGAGTGCCGGAGCGGTACGTGATTCTGACCGGGGATCCAAAGCAGTGTGAGATAACTGCCCGATACTTGGATGACGCGTGGCTGGAGACCAATGGCAGGGAATTCCCTATGTATACAGGATACATAGAGGGGGAGCCGGTGTGCGTAGGGGCTGTGGCGGGGATGGATCGGATGGACGGAGAGTCTGTGGGGGCGGGCTCATCCATCGGGGCCGTCGCCGCGCTGGAGTGGCTGGCAAAGCGGGGGGCGGACACCTTCGTGTGGGTCGGAACCTGCCAGGGGATGGAGCTAGAGGTAAAGAGTTCGGATATCGTGATCGCAAACGGAGCAGTCCGGATGCGGGGGCCCGCGGAGAAGGGCGCGCCCGTGGAATTCCCGGCGGTGGCCGGGTACGCGGTGGTAAATGCGTTGGCCGAGGCGGCGGAGTCCTCCGGGCAGGTCTACCACGTGGGCGTGGTCCGCGGGAAGCCGGAGGCCGAGGGCGGGGAGGACCTGCGGGAAGAGTGGCTGAAACTCGGCTGCATGGCCGTTGAGCCGGAGTCGGCGCCCTTATTTATCGCGGGCAGCTACCTTCGGGTGCGCGTCGGTTCCCTGTTTTTAGTGACCTCCAACCGGGCGCGGGAGCGCTGCGGGTTGATCAACCCGGTTGTATACAATAAGGAGGCTGCCGCCCAGATTGCCGTGGAGGGACTGCGGGTTCTGATTCGCCAGGACCGGAAGGGGCGAAGGCTTGTTTAAGGGAAATTTTAGGGCAGACAATGGCCCACAAGCTTCGCTCGCGAGCGTTTTCATTAAGAGAAAAGAAGGGCTGAATCTATGAGATCCAGCCCTCGTTTGCTACGGCCCGTATATTGATTGAATGCAGATAGCTGCTATTCAGCGACAGCCTCCGCGTCTGCTTTTTTTTCTTTGTCCCTGCCGAAGGTGGTGACAATATCGATCAGGTAGGATGAAATGGTCACCGTCACAAGGGAATAGACGATCCGGCGGACCGGAATATAAGAAAGCGACAGTGCGAGCACCGTGATGTCGGTGAACAGATACGCCTGGCTGATCTTGAGCGGCGTCAGCTTTGAGATCACCAGAGCCAGCGCGTCGTCCCCTCCGCAGGACGCTCCCTGGCGCACCACCAGTCCGCAGCCGATGCCGATGAACAGTCCGCCGACGACAGCCGCTAAGAGGGGCGCGTCCGCCAGACTGGGAAGCAGCGGCGGGAACATTTCCCATAACCGGAAAAAGGCGGCCAGGCTGAAGGTCGCAAAAATGGACGTTTTTAAAAAATCTCTGCCCAGGTATTTGAACCCGAACAAATAGCTGATTCCGTCCAGGACGGGAGATAAAAGGGAGGAAGATATTCCGAACCAATAGTTGCACAGCAGCAGTAGCCCCAGTATACCGCCCTCCGTGATGTTGGCCTGGCGGTGGACATTGTAGATGCCGAATGAGGTGATGGCTGTACCCAGAAGTATGGAAATGACTGTTTTCCGGGTAAATGTTTGTTTTGTTTCCTGTAATAGCTGCAGCATGAGTTTTTTCAGCTGCTTCATAATAAAACCCCGTTTCTTTATTTTAATAACTTTGTTTGATAGGTCCCGGGCCGTTTCTATAGTATAAACCCTATACCAGGTGCTATGTCAAGCGGTTTCGGGAAAATGACAGCCGGACCAGCGTGAAGAGACGCGGTCCGGCTGTCGGTTTATGGATTGGATTGGGTGCTATTCGTATAGAATTGGCAGGGAGATTGAAATGGTTCTTGCGCCGTTTCGGAGCTTATCAATTTCAACCTGCACCTCCTGGCCGGTCGTAAGGGGTTGGGCGGCTATGAAAATCTTGCTTTCATTTTCCGGCGGGGTCGGGGTGGTCGAGCCGTCCGGTGCGGCCGTCGGAGGCATAAGGGAATCTGTTTTGCGGTATTCAATTCCCAGCTGTTCAAAGGCCTGTGCGACGTCTCTGTCACCGGACCTTGTGTTCACCAGTCCGTTTAATACATAAAGATCCTCTGTGGTTTTCTCAGGATATGGAATATAGAAGTCCGATATTTTACAATCGCTGTAAGTGATTTCCTCATTTTGGGGATTGTAAATGGTCAGCGATATAACCGCCCCTTCGCTGCTGGACAGAGTAACCCGGTCTTTTTCTCCCGGCTTCAGCTTAGCGCCTAAACTCTCGCAGGTATATCCGGCATTTTGAAGGAAAATGACCAGTTCCCGGAGTGTTGTAGTTTCTAAATAAAGGGTTTTGCCGCAGAGCGTCAGACTCGAAACGGCAAGGCCCTTTGGCGGGGCGGCGGTTGTCTCTTCCTCGGTTGTCTCTTCCTTTGTCTTATGGACTTCTACGGTTTCCCTGGGTTCCGGTTCCTCAGACGGGGCGCGACAGCCGCTTAATCCCAATATTGCCAGACTGCCGATTAACAGTAGGGATAAGAAGCGTTTCATAGGCTATTTACCTCACCCAGGCACCGGAAGCGTCTACCTGATATCCGTCCGGCGTCGTGGTATTTAACAGGATGTAACCGTCCGAGCCGAAGTAATAAAATTTGCCGCCGATTTCCTTCCACTGGTTTACCGGATAGGTGCCGTCGCCGTTATCCCACCACCAGCCTTTGGTATCCTGTTTCCAATCCGCCTGGCCGGCGGCGGCTGCCGAATCCTTCTTTAAGCGGAAAAAATATCCAAGGCATACATTGGAGTAGCTGGTGGCTTCCACACCGTCGATCAGGATCGCGTAGGTTTTGGAGTAGGCGGACCCGTCGGCTTTGTCCTTGGCCAGCTGTTCCGGATTGAGCACCGGATAGGCTTTGTCTGTTTCAATGCTTTTTTCAACCGGTATTCCCATATAATCCCCCAGCTCGAAGGAGGCAATCTTTACAAAATCCTGTCCGTCCAGATAGCCCCAGCTCGCTGACGGATTTGCGGTGAAGCCGTGAGTCTGGTTCGGATCCATCGTGATGGTGACATTTTCATCGTACAGATTGATCAGAGGTCCGTCAAAGGGATTCTCATACTGAGATGACAGCGTGATACCTGTCTCCTCGATCGCTCCATTAAACACTCCATTAAAATCTACAGTAAAGTCCTCCGCGAATGCGGTCATACAGCTCGCCGCAGCCAGGCTTGCCGCCATCCCCAATGCCGCTATTTTTTTTCCCAGTTTCATTTTAAAAATCCTCCTTGTCTTAACATGAATTTGTTTTTGAACGTTTAATATAAATAATCCTCGACCGCCTCAACGAAGGAATCGGCGTCAGATGATCCGTACACATAGTCGGACAGGGCGTTAAAGGCGTTCTGGTGGTTGTAGGTCAGCAAAGTGCTAAGGGAAGCGCCGCCGCCGGCGGAGCTCATTCCGGAATACGTAACCAGGGACTTTGTGATCGACAGCCCGCCTGTGTTATAGCCAAGAGCTTCCAGATAGTTTAATGCGGCCTGTTTGCGCTTCGTGAAGCTTCTGTCCTCAGCCTCATACAGAGCGTCTTTGGCCTCCTCCACCTTAGCCAGGCGTTCTTCTGCGTGTATGCGCCATACCGTACTCTTGGTCTGGACTGTGCCGTTTTCGGTCCAACAGCCGTTTGCATCGACCTGGTAGCCGTCGGGCGTTGTGGTGGAGGCCAACATATAGCCCTCGGCGTCAAAATAGTAACACTGCGCGATGTCGTCGTAATCCCCGTCAATCCATTTCCAACAGCTGGAAGGGTAAGTGCCGTCATTATTCTGATACCACCAGCCTTTTGGACTTTCGATCCATTCTCCAGCCAGCGCGGTCATTGCCCCGGCTGCGGTCAGACCTAAGGCCATCCCCAATACTGCAAAGCTTTTTCCTAATTTCATAATTGAATCCTCCTTAGATACTGTATTATAATTAGAAATTCCGAAGCCGTTTTTCCGGTCTCACTTATAAGTACCGGGTTCCGGGTCCGGGGTTTTATGATTTTCAGAAAAATTTTTAAATTCTGTAAGCTCCTTCTGCACTACGGTCCGTGTAAATATCATGGCTTTTACCACATCCAGGACGTGCTCCTGGTAATCCAGCGGGGTTGCGCTGGCACAGGTGAGTATCTCATCAGCCAGTTTTGTATGTTGGGTCATGTTCGTACATCCCTTTCTGGAAATGTATTAGTAGTACAATTGCGCGAAGATTTATGTATTGTAAATACATATTAACACAAAAATGTAGGATTGTCAATTCGTCTTGGATGGATTTCCAAGACACAATTGTATTGACAATACGTTTTTGCCATGGTACACTTCCGGTAAAGAGGAGGTGCGGATATTTTGGGTATCGGATTGCGTTTAAAAGAGGCCAGAAAAAAACGGGGGATGTCCCAGGAGATGCTGGCGGAAAAAATAGGAGCCTCCAGAGGAGTCATCACCAACATAGAACACGACAAAGTGTCGGAACCCCAGCCCCTGGTGGTCAATGCCATTTGCAGTGCGTTGAGGATTAACAGGGACTGGCTGTTGGACAATGCCGGGCCAATGGAGGATGACGGAGACATCGGCCGCAGTGCGAAGGTTCTGTCTGAAATCTATTTGTCGGTCCAGGAGCTGTCCGAGGATGAACAGCAGTTCATCCTGGACATGATCAAGGCTTACATGCGGCATCGGAGACCGTGAGCGCGGGGGAGTCGGTGTTTAATAGGTGGTACAGAACGCCCCGACATCCTGAATAAGCGTGGAGGGGATACGGCCCGTGCACGCTCCGTCGCCTGAAAGTACAAGGTCATACGCAGCCTCGTCCAGCTCTGAGGATACGAGCTTAACGCAGCTGAGGTCCCATTGCTGTAGATTCTCCATCAAAGTTTCGTATTCATAGGCGACGACGGACGGGTTTTGGTTCTGCCAGGCATATGGATCAAAAGCGAACGTTGCCACTTCTTTTACCCCGTATCCGTCGAACTGATAGACGGTGCCGTTGTAGTCCTGATGGAAAATGGTCGAGATGATGAGGCCGTTTTCTTCATTGACGGTATTGCAGCCCTGCATCAGCCTGGCCTGCTCTAAATGGTCGTAATTATAGTAAAGCAGTTCGCAGTATGAATCTGCAAAGGAGCCTTCAAAATCTACGAGAACCTCAAGGATGCCGTCCTGGTTTAAATCTAACACGTGGAAGCCGGTGGGATATATGGGAGGGGCGGCGCCGTCCAGGGGCGAAAATACCGATGCATATTCGGTCAGCTTTTCGCGGTATGCCGCCAGCGCCTGGCGGTTTTGCTCTGCTTTTTTGTCATTGACCAGGGACAGACTCATTGCAAATAAAGAGTCGTTCGTCATGTAGTAAACCCGGTCGCCGAAGATAAAAAATTCATCCACGTTATCGAATAGAACCGTCGTTTTGAAATCCCCGCTCCGGCATAAACGGTAGCCGTTAAACTCCACGCCGTCAGTGGTTGGATAACGGTTGCTGCGGAGAAAATATGTTTCACCGTCCACCGCCTGGATTTTATAAAATTCCGGAGAATAGCTGTCGGAATAATTGAAGCTGTCCCAGTTTAACGTGTCGGACGGCTTGGTAAAATCGATGAATTTTGACAGATCGCCCGATTTCCCGTCAGCGCTCAAAGTGCTCATATAAAGGACAGAGTCCGACCAATCGAGACTTAAGGGGTTGAGCGGTTCCCAGGGATCCAGGTCACGCTCCATTAAAATACTGCCGTCATCGGTGCTGACGAGTAACAGGCTTTTGTCGGTAAAGCAGGCTGCGGTGTTTTCTGAGACCGTGAAGCCCTTTATGGTTTCCGGGCCGCTGTAGAGAGCCGACCGGCCGTTTTCGTCTTCTCGGATCAGCTGGCCGTTTTCCAGGCGGTAGCAGATATCCTCATCGTAATACACGGCACACTCGTTTCCGGCGTCGGCGGCGTAAATCCCGGTCAGAACTCCGTCCGCGTCAAAGGTAAAGGTCTGGCGTCCAAGCGAAATCGAGTCATCGACCATCCGGCCGTTCCGGTCGAAATAGAGGAGCGCTCCGTTGATATCTTTCCAGGTATGGCAGACATATTCCCCGTTTTCAACGTATTTGGAGATATCTCCAAAGTGCTTCCAGCCATCCGACATATCCTCAGATGCAGGGGCGGTGTCGGCCGGTATGTCCCCCCTCCCTGACGTGGCGGAGACGTCGGAAGACAGGGGACGGGAGTCTTCGGCAGAGACGGTCTGGCGGTTTGATTTCATCGCATGTGTGCCAATTGCCACTCCGGCTGCACCGCCCACTGCCAGGGAGGCGGTCAGAATGACGGCGACGGTTTTAACTTTTACAGTCCCGAAAAAGAGCGTAGCGCCGGTTTTCCCGGCTGCGGCCGCAGAAGAAGAGGCGGCCCCTGCGAAGCCCCCTCCGGCGGAAGCACCGGAGGCGGAAGCCCCACCGGCGGTGCCTGCGGCAGTTGTCCCCGCAGAAGCCCCGGAAGCCCCACCGGCGGTGCCTGCCGCGGCCCCTACAATTTGTATTCCCTTTTGTATGCCCATCCACACATACCGTGCCTTCTGCCCGGATACGCTCATATCGTTGAACATTCCTTTCAGCACAAACACGATCATCGGTCCGGTGACAACGTGCAGCTTGACGCCCATCTGCCGCTCCTTCTGTTCGATGGCGTCTTTCATGGCCTTCCGGGCATAGTTTAACCGGCTCTTGATCGTATTTTCGCTGCACATGGCATCCTTAGCGATCGCGGCCACGCTCTTTTCATCAAAATAATATGCGATAACGGCTGCCTTCTGGAGCGCGGGCAGACGGTCGATCACTTCCTGCACGATCGCGGCGGTCTCCTTGGAGTCCCAGGCCCTTTCGGGCGAGCCATCGGCACTTTCATCCTCCAGCGCATCGAACAGAAAATCATTTTCTTCATCCAGCAGCAGATCGCGCTGCTTTCTCAGACGTTTCATGCCGAGATTGAAGACAATCCCGGAGATCCAGGATTTCACGTAGCGGTCTTCCTTCAGGCTGCCGATGTTCCGGTATACCGCGATGTAGACCTCCTGTACCAGATCCCACGCCTCGTCATCGTCGTGTAAAATCGATCTCGCGTGGAAATAGGCATATTTAAACGTCAGCCGGTATAGCTCCTCAAAGGCCTGTTCATCTCCACGCTTGACCAGGGCCACTGTCTCAAGCAGCCTGGGGTCCGCGCTTTTGTGTCCCGAATTCATCTGCAGCTCTCTCATTTTTTTTCTCCTAACCTGTTTTCTGAAAGTTATATCCGGCAGCGTCCTGCCGTCTATAGCTTAGTACCGCTTTGTACCGTGCAAGTTTTATCAAAATAAATTTTTTATCTGAGATGCAGTATAGGGTAAATTTGGGAAAAAGTCTATAGAGGGAAAATAACTGCCCACAGTTTCGCCGTAGGCCTGTTATTTTCCATTAAAAAACGGAAGCCGCATTGCTGCGGCCTCCGTCTGTGTGATATGTAATGTTTGGGATCAGTCTTTTTTCTCGCTACCCTCGTAGGTGATGATTCCGTCCTTGTCGGTGCAGTAGTAGGTGTCGTCGGAATCCTTGACGTTCTTCTTATTCTTCATGATCTTACCGGAGGTGCTTACCAGGTAAGTCTCGCCGTTGTACTCGATGGGCTCGTACTTGGAACCAGCCTCAGCCTCAAGGCGTCTGCCGTGCACGAAGATGGAGTCGTCGTCGATCTTGTTCACGCCTGCCCCCTTATCGCTGCCGGAGGTTCTGAACTTAAAGTAGTGCTTCTCGCCGTCGATATCCAGGGTGCAGGTGCCGGTCTTCATCGCGCCTTCCTTGGGGGAGTCGCCGAAGTAGTACACTGCCACATTCTCGTCTGCCTCCGGAAGCTCGTCCTCGCTCTCAATCTCCTCAGCCTCCAGGATGGTTCTGCCGTCCTCGTCGAAGGTGAGCTTGTAGAGACCGTGGAGCATCTTGCCCACCGGGTCAAAGCCGTACTTCTGGCCCTTGATGGTCTTGATCTCGCCGGTTACCAGCTCGCCGTTGGAATCTGCGTAGAACCAGTAGGGCTCGTCATCCTCATGTGCCTCGGGATCCACATCCGCGCTGGGCACAGTCTTGAACCAGCCGGTGCTCAGCCAGCACTGTTCCTCGGTGTTGTAGTACATGTTAGCGCTGCTGTCGCTTCCAACGGCAGGCTTCGCATACCAGTCAAACTCTGCAACGCCGTTCTCGTCAAAGCGGTACTTGCGGCCGTTGATCTTCTTGCTGTCAGTGTCGGTGGTCTTCTTGCCGTTGGGCTTGAAGTAGAACCAGTAGCCGTCGCCCTCGCGGTCGTCGTCCTCGTCGTTCTCCGCGGTCAGGTACTTCCAGCCGGTCGCCATGCGTCCGCCGTCCTCCATGCCGCAGTAGTACACGCCGTTTTTCCAGGCGTCGTCATCGGTCAGCATCTCGCCGTTCTCATCGATCCAGCCGGAGAGCATGCGTCCCTCCTCGTCGAAGATGAACTTGGCATCCCCGGAGGCGGTGGGCAGAGTCACGGTGCGCACGCTGTCGCTGGAGCTGGATTTCTTCACTGCCTTGCCGTTTGCCTGCAGGTAATACCACCAGGTGTCCGGCTCGTCCTCGCCGGATTCCTCGTTCTCCACCTCACGCCACTGGTTGGTCACCATGGCGCCCTGGGAGTTCACATAGTAGTAGTTGTCGTCCACCTCAACCAGTGTGCTGGTGGCCATGTAGCCGTCCGAGTCAAGGTAGAACCAAAGGTTTCCGGATTTTTTGAATACGTCGGTCGCCCGCTCGCCGTCTGAATTATAGTAAACCCACTGTCCATCCTCCTCGGCCCAGCCGGTAGCGGCGAAGGACATCATGGCGGCCCCGATGGATACCGCCGCAGCTGCACATGGAATCAGCAGCAATTTTTTCGATCTTTTCATAATATAAAATCTCTCCTTTCGTGTATGCAAGTTAAGTCGTCCTGACTGACACGATTAACTTACACTATGGAGTAACTCCAAGGTCAACAGAGTTTAGGAAATG
Organism: uncultured Clostridium sp.; assembly: GCA_900555045.1. Taxonomy (GTDB): domain Bacteria; phylum Bacillota; class Clostridia; order Lachnospirales; family Lachnospiraceae; genus Enterocloster. The sequence continues at coordinate 15,780 of USJW01000028.1, forward strand.
GTAAAAAAGCGTAATATTTCTTACGAAAATTGCGGCGAGGGGAGAGCCGGCGGGGGTAACGTCGGGGACCGCGTGGAATGGGGCAGTGAGGGACGGCATAAGTATAGAATAAAGATTTTTAAATGGGAGTTTTCGTATGCTCAATTATCTGTGGGCGGGGATGATCCTCATCGGCGTCCTCTGGGGCGCGTTTCACGGACAGCTGGCCGCCGTGACCGAGGGGGCGCTGACCTCGGCCAAGGAGGCGGTCACCCTGTGTATCACCATGCTGGGCGTCATGACGCTGTGGACGGGGGTGCTGGAGGTGGGTAAGCGGGCCGGGCTCATCGACCAGCTGTCCCGGCGCATGCGCCCGATTCTGCGCTTCTTGTTTCCGCGCCTGTCGCCGGACAGCGAGGCGGCCAAGCAGATCTCGGTCAACATGATCGCCAACATGCTGGGGCTGGGCTGGGCGGCCACCCCGGCGGGCCTAAAGGCCATGGAGGAGCTCAAAAAGGTGGAGGAGGCGCGGGGCGAATTTCCCGCGGGGACGGCCAGCAATGAGATGTGCACCTTCCTGATCATCAACATTTCCTCCCTTCAGCTGATTCCCATCAACATGATCGCCTACCGCAGCCAGTACGGCAGCGTGAACCCGGCGTCCATTGTGGGCCCCGCGCTGGCCGCGACGCTCTTTTCCACGGTGGTGGCGGTCATCGCTGTAAAAATCCTGGGAAAAAGCCGCATCTGAGGGCATTTGGCAGTCACATCTATTTGACTAATCCCCCGATTTCTGCTAGTCTATAATAGCATATCAAAAAATGACGAGGTGAATTACAATGGGGGAAAGTACGAACGGCGGCGGAGCCCACGGGCCGAAAGGTCATCAGAACGGCGGCTTTAAGACGAGCGTCGGGTTTATTTTAGCCTGTGTGGGCTCCGCGGTTGGAATGGGAAATATCTGGATGTTTCCCTACCGTGTGGGCCAGTACGGAGGCGCAGCCTTCCTGGTCCCGTACGCCATATTTATAACATTGTTCGGTCTGGTCGGTCTGTCCGCGGAGTTTGCAATCGGACGCCGGGCCAAAACGGGAACCCTGGGTTCCTATGAGTACTGCTGGAACTCCAGGGGAAAGGGAAAGCTGGGATACGCCCTGGGATGGATTCCGCTTCTGGGATCCCTGGGAATCGCCATCGGCTACGCGATCATCGTGGGCTGGGTGGTACGGGCGCTGTTCGGCTCCCTCACCGGGGAGATTCTCACGGCGGACGCGGCTGCCTACTTCAGCGCGGCCACCGGGGCCTTCGGCAGCATCCCCTGGCATGCGATCGTGGTTGTGTCCGCCATGGCCATACTGATGTTCGGCGTGGGAAATGGAATTGAGAAGATCAACAAGATCCTGATGCCCTCATTCTTCGTGCTGTTTGCAGCGCTGGCCGTGCGGGTGGCGTTTCTGCCCGGCGCGGCGGAGGGCTACAAGTTCCTGTTCGTGCCCAAGTGGGAGTACCTGCTGAAGGTGGACACCTGGGTGATGGCCATGGGACAAGCCTTCTTCTCGCTGTCCATCACCGGCTCCGGAATGATCGTGTACGGCACGTATTTAAACAAGGATGAGGATATCCCGCGCGCCTCCATCCAGACGGCGGTGTTCGACACGCTGGCCGCCATGCTCGCGGCGCTTGCCATCATGCCCGCGGTGTTCGCGTTCGGGATCAAGCCCAATGCGGGCCCGCCGCTCATGTTTATCACGCTCCCCAACATTTTCCGCCAGATGCCCATGGGGCAGCTGTTCTCCGCCCTGTTCTTCGTGTCCGTGGCCTTCGCGGGGATCACCAGCCTGGTGAACATGTTCGAGGCGGTGTGCGAGTCCTGGCAGACCCGGTTTAAGCTGTCCCGAAGGACCGCGGTGCTGCTGTGCGGAATCATCACCCTGAGCGTCGGTATCTTCCTGGAGGCGGAGCCGAAGGTGGGCTCCTGGATGGACTTTATCACCATCATCGTTGTGCCCTTCGGCGCGGTGCTGGGCGCTGTCTCCATCTACTTTGTGCTGGGCTTTGACAAGATCCGGGAGGAGATGGAGATCGGCCGCAAGAAACCTCTGGGCGCGTATTTTGGCCCCCTGGCCAAGTTCGTGTACGTGCCGTTGGCCATTGTGGTGTTCATCCTGGGCATCCTGTACGGCGGCATCGGCTAAAAATTATTTGCTCTGGCACTCATAATCGGCCGGAAGATTGGAAAACGTAATAGTGAGGCATACCAAAAGCGCATTTTTCGGAATGCGCTTTTTTTCTAGCCAATCGATGGAAGATGCAGGAGGGCAAGATCAATATGAGAAGAGGAATGAACGCGAAAATCGTAGGAGCGCTGGCGCTTACCTTGGCGTTGACGGTGGCCGCCGCGGGGATTGTGGGGGAGAGGGACAGGCGCGGGCCGGACGAAAACCGTTCCGAGGCCGCGCCCGCGCCCGGCACACTCGCCGACGTGGATGCGGACACCGGGAAAGCGGTGCAGGCGCCGGTGTATCCCTCCTTCCAGGACGACTTTTACGCCGCAGTCAATGGCCCGGAGCTCGACCGCTGGGAGATACCCGCCGACCAGAGCCAGGTGAGCTGGTTCCAGAAATTGGGAGAGTCAAATTTTGAGCGGCTGGACGCGATTATCCGGGAGGCCGCCGGGGTGGGGACGCCGCAGGGGGAGGAAGCCCCTACCCCGGGTGGCCGGACCACCTCAGCGGCCCCGGGCACCTCCCCCACCTCCCTCCCCCCATCCATCTCCTCCGCCCGCGACCGCGCCGCCATCGCGGCCATGTACCTGACCGGGATGGACCGCGAGGCGAGGAACCGGGGCGGCCTGGGAGAGGCCGCGGGCAGCTTTCTCGGGGAGGTGGACGAGGCGGCCACCGTGGAGGAGCTTCTGGCAGCCTGCCTGCGGTTTGACCGCTCCTACGGGATCTCCAGCCTGATCGGCTTTTCCTACGGCCCCGACGGCGAGGATTCCTCCTCCAAGGTCCTGTACATGAGAGGTCCGGAGACAGGGCTGTCGCGGGAGAGCTGGTCCGCCGGGGACCCGGCCGGGAAAAAGCGGGTGGCGGCCTTTGAGACGCTTCTGGCGAAGCTCTGGGAGAGCCGTGGGATGAGCGGGGAGGTAGCAGCGCAGGCCGCAGAACCGGTGGCGGGGATGATGCGGGATCTGGCCTCGGCCTCCCTGGAGATTGAGGCGCTCTACGACGCAAAGCAGACGTATCATGTATACAAGGCCGCCCAGGTTGACCAGCTGCTCGGCCAGGCGCTGTCCGCCGGCGAGCTGAAGACCGTTTACGGGATCGAGCCGGACGAGAAGATGGTGGTGGAGCAGACCGGGCTGTTCAAAAAGCTGGAGGAGTACCTGGAGGACGACAAGCTTCCGCTGTTGAAGGCGTATGTGAAGACCTGCCTGTACCTGGATCTGGCGGCGGTGACGGACACGGACTCCCTGTCCGCGCTGAGCAGCTATGACCGGGCGGTGAGCGGGGCGGGGGAGGCGAAGCCCTTCCGGCGGACCGTCTCAGAGCAGGTGCAGCGAAGCTTGGGCTTTCAGTGCGGCAGGCAGTTCTGTGAAAAATACTGTTCGGAGGAGACAAAAGCGGACGTGCAGTCCCTGGTGAAGCAGGTGGTTGAGGTCTACAGCCAGCGCATAGAGGCTCTGGACTGGATGAGCGCGGACACGAAGCGGGAGGCGGAAAAGAAGTTAGATGCGCTGGCCGTGAAGGTGGGCTGGCCGGACAGCTGGCCGCAGGACCGTTACAGCTTAGAGCTGTCGCGGCCGGAGGAGGGCGGCCTGTTTGTGGACAATTATCTGGCGATCCTGGGGGCCAGGAGCCGCTATGAGTTTGCGACCAGGAGGGAGCCCGTGGACCGGGCCGCATGGTTCTATCCGCCGCAGACGGTCAACGCCTACTACAGCCCCAGCAACAACGAGATCGTGATCCTTGCCGGAATCCTTCAGCCGCCCTTCTACGACCGGGAGGCAAAGCCCGTTGAAAATCTGGGGCGGATCGGGTTTGTGATCGGCCATGAGATCACCCACGCCTTTGACACCAGCGGCTCCCAGTACGACGAGAAGGGGAATCTGCGGGACTGGTGGGCGCCCGAGGACCGCAGGCGCTTTGAGGAGCTGTCGCGGCGCGTGATCGATTACTATGACACCATGGAGCTTGGCGGCCGTCATGTGAACGGGGAGCTGACCGTGACGGAGAACATCGCGGATCTGGGCGCCGCGTCCTGCATCACGCAGATCGCCCGGCAGAATGGCTACGACCTATCCGAGCTCTACAAGAGCTACGCCGTGCTCTGGGCCGCCAAGTTCCGGGACGAGGCCCTGGCAAACCAGATGGCGGTGGACGTGCACGCCCCGTCGAAGATCCGGGTGAACGCGGTCATGTCCGCCACAGACGGATTTTACGACGCGTTCCAGGTGAAGGAGGGGGATGGGATGTACCGGAAGCCGGAGGAGCGGCCGCATATCTGGTAGGGAAGATCGCCCCTCCGGCCGGACAACTGGCCGCGCTGGCCCTGAAGGGCACCCCGGTCTACAGCTGGCCGCCCTGGCCCCTGGAGGGTGCCCCGGTCTACAGCTGGCCGCGCTGGCCCCTGGAGGGTGCCCCGGTCTACAGCTGGTCGCCCTGGCCTCTGGAGGGTGCCCCGGTCTACGGATGGCCGCGTTGGCCCTGAAGGGCACCCCGGCCCACGAATGGCCGCCCTGGCCCTGAGGGGGAACCGGGGGCTAAACGCCCCCGTTAAACCCTTCCCGGATCAGCTCGATCAGCCGGTTCATGTACACCGTCAGATACCCGCCCTTCCGGTGGGCGACGGAGATCGGGACGGTGAAGTTTGCAAAGCCCACCTTGAAACACCGGACGGGCTTTACATAGTGAAAATACCGCATATAGCTTCCGTAATTGAACGCGACCCCGTACCCCTCCGCCGCCATCTGGGCGGCCGCCTCCATGTTTTCCAGGATGAAGGTTCTCTTGGGGGTGACGCCCGCGTAGGCCAGCGCGGCGTCGGTGAAGGTGCGGACGGATTGCTCCGGGCTCTGCAGGATAAAGCGCTCGTCCCGGACCAGATTCAAATCCAGCCAGGGGTACTCGTGCCCCGGGAGGGACTTTGCGTGGGCGCAGGCGGGGTGGTCGGGGCGGATGGACATGAGCAGAAAATCGTTGTACACAGGGATGATCTCCAGCTTCTCCTTCTGAAAGAAGCGGTTGGTCAGAATCAGGTCCAGATCCCCGTCTAAGAGCTGCTGCTCCATTTCCCGGCTGTTGACCTCCGCCACCGCAACCTCGATGTTGGGGTATTCCCGCCCGAACTGTGTCAGCACCCCGGGCAATAAGTAGCTGCTCCGGCGCAGGTGAAGCCCCAGGCGCAGCCGTCCGCAGTCCCCCTGGAGCAGGTCGCTGAGCTCCCCCTGAAACTGATTCTGAATGGCCAGCAGCTGCCGGGCATTTTTGACGTAGAGCTCCCCCGCGCAGGTGGGCACCAGCCGCTTTCCAACCCGGTCAAAAAGCGGCACGCCCATGCGCTCCTCCAGCCGGTTGAGAAAGATGCTGAGCGTGGGCTGCGAGACGTAGAGCTCCTGGGCCGCCTGGGTGACGCTCCCGTGCTTGGCCAGCGCGACGACATACTCCTGCTCCCTCAAATCCATTCCGTTCCCCTCCTTAAATAATAGCCTTTAACTATTATTATAACAACAAAAATAAATTAGACAAATGATCTTTCTGCAATTATACTGAAATTAATCGGAGAGGTCAAGAGCTCAGCCTTTTCAACGCATCAAAAAATAAGGAGAAATGGTATGGAAAAGAAAGACAAGGCAAAACGGGGATTTAAGATGCCCCACACATTTGTAATCATCTTCACAATTATTCTGATCGCAGTGGCCTTCACGTGGCTGATCCCGGCCGGCGAGTACGCACGGTTTGAGAACGCCCAGGGGATCAAGGTGATCGACCCGTCCCAGTTCCACTACATAGACCGGTCGCCGGTGAACCCGCTACTCATCACCAGCTACATCGTGAACGCATTTATCAAGAACGCGGACCTGATCATGGTCATCCTGTTCTCCGGCGGCGCCTTCCACATGCTGACCCAGACAGGCGCGCTCCAGGCGGTAATCGCCAAGCTGGCGGGCCGCTTTTCCAACCACATTGCGATCTTCATCCCCATCCTGTCGCTGGTGTTCGCCCTGATCTGTACCACCCAGGCGGTGAACATGTTTATCGCCTTCGCGCCCGTCATGGTGATGCTGTCCCTGGCGTTGGGGCTGGACTCCATCTGCGGCGTGGCGATCATCATCCTGGGAGGCGCCATCGGGTTCTCCACCGGCACCTTGAACGTGAGCACCACGGTGATCAGCCAGAAGATCGCGGACCTGCCGCTGTACTCCGGAATCGGTTACCGCTTTGTCTGCTTCGGCGTGTTCTTCGTGGTGACCAACCTGTTTTTAATCCGCTATGCCAACAAAATCCGCAAAAATCCGGAGCTGTCCCCCATGTATGACCTGGACCGCCAGAACGAGCTGGCCAGGGATTTAAAGCTGGAGGACTTCGGCACAATGACCGGCCGCAAGTGGCTGGCGGTGGCCTGCCTGGTGGCGGCCATGGGCCTGATCGTCTACGGCAGCATCCTTAAGGGATGGGACGTGGCGGAGCACGCCGCGGTGTTCCTGGCATTGGGAATCGTGGTCGGGCTGGTGGCCGGATTTAACCCCAGCGAGATTTCAAGAGAATTCCTGACCGGCTGCAAGAGCATGCTGGGCGCGGCCATGATCATCGGGCTGGCAAGAAGCATCGGCTCCATCATGGGCGACGGAAACATCATCGACACGGTGGTGCACTCCCTGTCCCAGGTTCTGGGCGTGGTTCCGTTCTACCTGCAGGGAATCGGCATGCTGATCACCAACACCATCATCAACGTGTTCATCACGTCCGGCTCCGGCCAGGCCTCCGTGGTCATGCCCATCATGATCCCGCTGGCGGACTTACTCGGAATGACCCGCCAGACCGCAATTTTGGCCTTCAACTTCGGCGACGGCTTCTGCAACTACATTCTGCCCACCTCCACGGCCCTGATGGGAATCATCGGCGCGGCGAACATCCCCTATGACCGCTGGATGCGGTTCATGTGGAAGTGCTTCTTGCTGTGGCTGGCCACCGGCGCGGTGATGATCCTGATTGCCCAGGCGATCCATCTGGGGCCGATGTGACAGATTGTGTAGAGGAGATAGTGATTCATGACGAAGAGACAGCTTTTTGAGGAGATTGACAGACAGAGAGAGCGGCTGTGTGATTTGGCCGATACCATATTCGATCACCCGGAATACGACGGGGAGGAGATGATGGCCGCGGATATATTATGCAGGTATCTGGCGGAAAACGGATTCTCCGTGGAGCGCCCCATCGCGGGCTTAAAAAGTGCCTTCCGGGCCGTGTACCATGCGGCCCCGGAGGGAAGTGGAGCAAACGCCCCCCAAACCCCTTCAGGGGGCGCGGCTGCCCCGCGCATTGGAATTCTGTGCGAGTACGACGGATTAAAAAACCTGGGCCATGGCTGCGGCCACCACATGCAGGGGCCTGCCTGCCTCGGGGCCGCGGTGGCACTGAAAAACTGCTGCGAAGCCCTTCCCTTTGACCTGGTGGTCTACGGCACCCCCGCGGAGGAGACCTTCGGCGGCAAGATCAACATGCTTGAGGCCGGATACTTTGAGGACATCGACGTCGCGCTGATGATGCACGGCGGACCGGACACATGCACGGACATCCACTGCCTGGCGCTGTCCTCCTTTGAGGTCCGGTTCCACGGGAAAAAGGCCCACGCGGCCATCATGCCGGAGGAGGGGAGAAGCGCCTTAGACGCGCTGCTTCTGGCCTTCCAGGGAGTTGAGTTCCTCCGGGAGCACGTCCGGGACGACGTGCGCATGCACTATACAGTGAAGGAGCTCCCGGGGCCGGAGAACGTGGTCCCGTCCGAGGCGGTGGGAAGTTTCTCGCTGCGCTCCTTCTCCAGGGAATATCTGGACTCGGTCACGGAGCGGTTTAAGGATCTGATTCAGGGGGCGGCGCTGATGGCGGGTGTCACCTATGAGATTCTGGAACAGCCCGCCCTGGCCAACAAGATACCCAATTTAAAGGTCAATGAGCTGCTCATCGAAAATGCGCGGCTGGCAGGGGCGCCGGGGATTGTGGCCCCCAGGGAGCGCACCGGCTCCACGGATTTCGGAAACGTGCTGCACCAGCTTCCCGGCGGCTGTATCCGCGTCAAATTTGTGCCGTCGGGCACCTCCTCCCACTCCAGGGAGTACGTGGAGGCGGGGAAGACAGAGGACGCCCACGCTTGCATTGTCTACGGGGCGAAGGCCATGGCCGGGGCCGCCTGGGATATGCTTTTGGACCCTGCGGTTCTCGCAGAAATCAAGCGGGAATTTGAAGAAAAACGGCAGATTTACCGGTAGGAGAGAGGAGGATCGGAGGTATGACGGAGAAAAATAAAAACAGGCTGCGCGACGCGGCGTGTCTGGTCGGCGGGGCGTTTGTGTACGGCGTGGGCACCCACTGCTTTGTGGCGCCGGCTAACATCGCGCCGGGCGGGGCCTCCGGCCTTGCGCTGATGGTGAACTTTGCGACCGGACTGCCGGTGGGCGTGATGACCATGGCGGTCAATATCCCGCTGCTAATTTTGGCCTGGATCTATTTGAGCCGCCGGTTTGCCATCAGCACCGCCCTGGCATGCGCGGTCTGCTCAGTGATACTGGACGCGGTGGTGGCCCCAATTTTTCCCATATATACGGGAGACCGGCTGCTCTCAAGCCTCTTTGGCGGGGTGATTGTGGGCGCGGGCATGGCGCTCATCTTCCTGTCCGGATGCACCACGGGCGGGAGCGATATCCTGGGGTACATTTTGCAAAAGAAAAAGCCCCACCTATCCATCGGCAGGGCACTGATCATTGTGGACGGCCTGGTGCTGGCCCTGTCCATTTTCGTGTTCAACAATGTGGAATCCGGCCTTCTGGGCCTGATCTCCCTCTACGCCTGCACCCGCGTGATCGACGCCATTCTCTATGGAAGCGATTCCGGCAGCATGGTGACCATCGTCAGCAGGACGCCGGAGGCCATCGCCGCCCGCGTCATCGAGGACATGGGCCGCAGCGCCACCCTGATGAACGGCAAGGGGGCTTACAGCGGGCAGGACACGGGGGTTCTCCTCTGTACCGTGCGCCGCGCCCAGTTCGGCCGCCTCAAGCAGATTATCCGCGAGACGGACCCGGCCGCGTTTGTGATGGTGACCGAGGCCACCGAGGTGTTCGGCGAGGGCTTTAAGGAGATTATTGATTGACCTTGTAGCCGGTGCGCTCCAGCTGAATCTGGGTGATGATTCCGTCCCCGTCGAAGGAGAATACAGCTGAGTAATTGCCGCCGTCATACTTAAACTGATCGAGAGTGGAGAGATCCGTGTTCTTGTCCGCATTGTCGGGCCGGCCCATGGCTTTCTCCACTTTTTCGCGGTCGTAGCCCTTGAAATCCGTGCCGCCGTAGATCACCTGGCATGCGCCCTCTGTGCCGTCGATGGTGTAGAAGCCGGTCAGGGCGTACACGGCGCACTGGGACAGCGGAAGATCCGTCTTTCCGGGATTTGCCGCCACGATGCTGGCGCCGGGCACATCGTTCTTAAACAGAAGGATCGGGTGGGCCAAAAGGGTTCCGGCCGGGATGGTCTGGTCCGGGTCCACGCCCTCCTCCAGGGTGAGGCCGCTGTCCGTCAGCTCCTTGACCAAGCACTGCCCGATGGGGAACTTGTGGCCGTCCAGTATCATCTTGTTATCGGAGCTGTTGCGGGCCGAGCAGCCGGAGAGAATTCCCAGGCAGAGGAGCACAGCGGCCATCGCAGCCAGATATCGTTTCAGATTATTCATGTTGAACCTCCATGTGTCATAGAATGAAATACTTCCTTCCATTATAGACCGCTGTGGTGAAATTACAAATAAAAATTTTGCAAACAGCATTGACATTTGGACAGGATAGGAATATAATCCCCACAAACCTAGTAAGTAACTATGAAAATAGGAGATGCCCGTTGATATCGACGGCAGGAGAGAGGAGACAGCAATGGGAACGATCTATAAAGGTGCAATTGAACTGGTGGGAAAGACTCCGTTAGTGGAGCTGGTGAACGTGGAGAAGAAGGAGGGGCTGAAGGCCAGGCTGCTGGCCAAGGTGGAATATTTCAACCCCGCGGGCAGCGTGAAGGACCGCGTGGGAAAGGCCATGATCGAGGCGGCGGAGCGTGCCGGAACGCTGAAACCCGGCTCCGTGATCATTGAGCCCACCTCCGGCAACACAGGTATCGGCCTCGCCTCCATCGCGGCGGCCAAGGGCTACCGGATGATCCTGACCATGCCGGAGACCATGAGCGTGGAGCGCCGCAACATTTTAAAGGCGTACGGGGCGGAGATCGTGCTGACGCCCGGCGAGAAGGGGATGACCGGCGCGATCGAGAGAGCGAAGGAGCTGGCGGAGGAGATCCCGGACAGCTTTATCCCCGGGCAGTTTGACAATCCGGAGAACCCAAAGGTCCACGAGATGACCACGGGCCCGGAGATCTGGGACGACACGGACGGCCGCGTGGACGTGTTCGTGGCGGGCGTGGGCACCGGCGGGACGATCACCGGGATCGGACGCTACCTAAAGGGCATGAACCCCGCCATCGAGATTGTCGCCATGGAGCCCGCCTCCTCACCGGTACTGTCGAAAGGCCACGGAGGCCCCCACAAGATTCAGGGCATTGGAGCCGGGTTTGTCCCCGCGGTGCTGGACACGGAGATCTACGACCGGGTAGTCACGGTGGAGGACGAGGACGCGTTCGTGGGCGCCAAGCTGCTTGCCAGGACGGAGGGGATGCTGGTGGGAATCTCTGCGGGCGCGGCTCTCTTTGCGGCGATCCAGATGGCGAAGAAGGACGAGTACGCGGGAAAGACCATCGTGGTGCTGCTGCCGGACAGCGGGGACCGGTACTACTCTACGCCGCTGTTTGTGGAGTCATAAAAATTGTTAAAAGATATGGAAACCGGGATAGAACAGAGATGAGTCTGTTTTGTCCCGGCTTTTTGCTGGATGTAAAATAGTCGGAATTATAAAAATTACGCTTTTTGTCAAAAAGTAACTGGATTGTAACCGCCTGGTATTATAATGAAATCATATGATTGGAAATTCCAGCTTGGATGTATGAAAAATATAAGCGAGCAAGGAGGTTACAGTATGAAACGGCTGAAAAAGCGAAATTCGTGGAAAAAAAGACTCCTGGCCTGGATGCTGGCCGTAGTGATGGTTTCGGGAAATCTTTCCCAGGCAGTCTACGCAGCGCAGGTGGAGACGACGGTTTCTGCGAAGAATGAAAAGATCATTAAGATCAGTGAGAAGGACATCCGGCGGGTTCTGGATAAGGACCCCGAGGACCGGCGGCAGCTGGAGCTGAAGGATATACCGTTCAGCGGCACAGCGCGCAAGCAGGATATTCTCGACGAGCTGTTGTCCCTTACGGAAGGGAAAATCCTCATAAAGGCACAGCGGGATGGAACCAGCCTGTGTCTGATTTACGTTGAGAAGGACGGCGTGGATTTTGACTTTGACGACGAGGAGCTAGTGGACGACAGCGAGTCCTGCCTGGTTGACTATCTGGAAATCTACACCGTCAACGCGGGCGACCGCCCGGTCACCTACAAGGTGGAGCTGGTGAGCGACACCATGGTGATTGAGGAGGCGGTCAGCTCCGAGTTCCGCGTGGTCGGCGACGGCGAGGACGTTCAGATCGCAACCAACTCCAACGCCCAGAAGGCCACGGATTCCAACGCGGCCCGCCCGGACGAGGGCGGCAAAGGGTCCGGCGGCAGCGGAAGCGGCGGCGGACACTCTTCCGGCGCAAACAGCGCAGGGGGAGCCGGGGAAGCAGCCGGCGAGGCAGCGGGCCCGGACCAGGGCGCATCGGATGAAAACAGCGGTGCGAACCAGGGCAATGCAGAGGATACGGCAGGCGCCGGAAATACAGCGGATGCCGGGAAAGATACTGAGAATGCAGCGGGCGACGTGACGGATGCGGGGAAAGATACCGGGGACGCCGCGGGCGACGTGACGGAAGCTGGAAAAGACAGTGGGAATACCGCGGATGATGCGGCGGACGCAGGAAAAGATAGTGGGAATGCCGCAGGGGATGCGGCGGATACCGGAAAAGACTCCGGCAACGCCGATTCCGATTCCGCAAATACCGCTGACAGCGCCGACACCGGCAAGGACGCCGGAAACAGCGCGGGCCATGGCGCAGAAGACTCGGGCAAAGATACTGCCGACACCGACAAGGACACTGCCGACTCTGGCAATGATACTGCCGATTCCGGCAAGGACACTGCCGACACCGGCAAAGACGCTGCCGACTCTGGCAATGATACTGCCGATTCTGGCAAGGACACTGGAGATTCCGGAAATGACGCCAGTGACTCCGGCAATTCTGCCGATGCAGCCGACAACGACACCGGCAATAGCAACGACACCAACGACACCTCCAACGATTCCAACTCTACCGGCTCCATCGCCGCGGCTCCCGAGCTCTCCCGCTCCGTGCACCGGGCCAGCTTACTGACCAGCTCGGACGACGAGGAGGAGGGCGCAGGTCTTGTGAACCTGACGTTCGAGGAGGATACCACCGACAAGGTCATGGAGGACTTGGAGGAGGAGGGCGCGATCGTGTTCCACAGCGTGCCCAAGAATATGATTCAGATGACGCGCGTGAAGCTGGCGCCCGCCACCCCGTTCTTCGAGGCGGTGGAGAAGGCGCTGGGCACCCCCGATGACCCCTCGGACAACGACGTGGTGGTCGGCAGTGTGGCCATCGAGCCGGACCGCAGCGGGGAGATCATGGCCGGTGAGTACTTCCACTTCACCGTCCGCTACGCGATGAACGCGGTGCCGCTCTACCAGTTCCAGGGTGGAACCGTCAGCCTCTATGCGCCCAACGAGATAAAGGACGGCGCAATTATCCTGACCGTGCCGGCGCAGCTTGTTCTGCCCCAGTAGGCGGGCTACCGCCAGGAAAATGGCGATCAGGCAATTTATACCATTCCCATCATCGATGGCTCCGCCTCCGGCGAGATCGTGCTGAACGCGTATTTCGGCGGAAACGGCAAGGCGGCAATTGGGAGCACCTACGAGTTAAACGATATGGTGGATGTGGCCTACGCGGGCTATGTCACCGCCACGGATCCCATCGACGAGCAGGCCACGATGGACTACGCGTTCTGCGACTACGGGCAGAGGGAATCCCGCGACGAGACGCCGGAGGAAACGGTCTATCAGTGGACCCTTGTGACCCCGGACGAGTGGGTTGTCACCAAGGAGATTTTAAACAAGGGCGGAATCGGAACCCCCGACACAGTGGACGGGACACCGGCAGTCCGGTTTGACTTTGAGGTCACGGTGGGCTTAGACGCCAGCGGACAGCCCGCGGTGGGCGACAGCGAGTACTACCGCCCCGGCCGTGCTGCGTTTGACAAGTACACGCTGACGGATACGCTGACACTGTATGACAAAGAGGGAAATCCCACGGATATCAAGCCCTTAAAGCTGGAGCTTAAGCCTGCGGGCGAGTACGGATTTACCGCCGAGGACCCGGTTTACGGGGAGAATGAGATCCGCACTGAAAATTATGCGGTCTCCGGCTATGAGGGGGATGCAACCGGCCTTTACAGGACGGATGCGGGCGCTCCGACGCTCACCCGCTATCATGTGACCGCTTACTATGAGAGAAGCCATTTTGGCCTGGATTTCTTTGATCCCCAGGTGGAGGACAACACCACCTACCAGGTGAGGAACCATGCAGAGATTCAGTACACCTTTGTGGATGTGAATGATCCGGCTGCCGGCGGAAGCGACGATGCCGCGGCGGGCGGTTACTACCAGTTTGTGAAGGGCAACAGCGCGATCCGCCTGAAGAAAGACCTGCTGATCCCGGCTATGGGAAGCGACGGATCCATGACAACGGAGACGGTTCCCTTCAACGAAACGTACGGCGCGTTCTATGAGGGCTACGCCGGTTTCACGGTGGAGAAGTACGACGAGGCGGAGCAGACCTATGTGGACTACCAGCCCAAGGTGCTTTCCGGCGGAACGTACGTGGACTTGGAATACGTGGCAATCAACCCTGTGGCGGACAGCCAGGACGGGGATGTGCCGGAGCTTGGGATGGGCGGAAGTCTGACCTTCTTTGTGGAGCCGGGCACCTACCGCATCACCGAGAATGTGCTTCCGGAGAAGACCGCTCCGTCGGTTCACATGGACTTAGACGGTGAGGGCCGGGCGTATGCGATCGTCACCGTAACAGACGATGATGACAAAACCGTTACATTTGAAAATGCAGTTGAGAGCGGCGGCCTTCAGTTTACAAAGAAGGGCTACGCGTTTGAAAACCATGAGCTGAACACGGATGCCAACAAAGCGGTCGCTGTGAAGGGAGCGGAATTTACTCTCTACAGCGAGGATGGCAGCGAGGTGGCCAAGGCGGTCTCCGACATCTACGGCAATGTGGAGTTTTTCCCGTTGGATAAGGGCAACTACACATTGAAGGAGACTGCGGTTCCCGACGGCTATATTCTGGACAGCACAGAGTACACCGTCACGGTGGAGGCCGGACGGATCGCGCACCCCGCAAAGGGCGCCCAGACGGTTCCGGTAATTTACAACCTGCCGAACCGCGCTGCAGCGCAGCTGGTGAAGTGGATTGCCAACCCCGAGAGCGGTGACCGCACGAGGATTGCCAGCGGTATAAGCGCATTTAATGGCCGGTTCCGGGTGGAGTACCAGAAGGCGGACGGAAGCTGGGAGACCTTTAAGGACAATATTTCACTTGGAAATGGCGGCGATGTGACGCTCGATCTACCGGTCTATGTGGACGGAAAGAGCGATTCGGCGGCTCCCACCACCTACCGCGCGGTGGAGCTGGTTCCGGACGCGTACACCTCCATGAGCTACGGGGAGGGTGAGTTTGAGCAGACCTACCAGCCGGATGGCCGGATGGTAATTTCGAAAACCTTCCAGATGGCGGAGCCTGACACCTCCACCGGGTTGAAGGTAATTAATATCACAAACATTCTCAGGGGTTCCATTCGCCTTGAGAAATATCAGGCGGGCTACGCGAACGCGGACGGCGGCGCGAACTCTGTGATCACCACCGCAAAGGCGGGCGCCGGGCAGGCGGAATTCTATCTGTTAAAGAAGGATGGGGACCGCTATGTGACGGTGGGCAGAGCTGCGACAGACAAAAACGGCAATATCGCGTTCTCCAACCTGGATGTGTGGGCTGCGGACGGCTCCAGAATCCAGTACTACTGGTATGAGGTAGCGCAGGAGGGAAGCAAGCTTGAGGTCTTTGACGCAGCGCATACCTCGGGCGCGGATTCCATGACCCTTACGGCCTCCGGTGTTGAGATCGGCGGCCAGGTGATGGACAATGTGACCATCGCCGGTCCCTTCGAGCTGGCGGCCGGTTCCGAGACTGCGGCCTTCGCCTACAATGTGGCGCAGAAGGTTCCGGTCTGGGTTGAGAAGAAGGATCAGGGGACAAAGGAGACCGTGGTTTACGATAAGAATAACCCGGAGACCCAGTTTGAGTTCTCCATCTGGAGAACCGATGAGACCGGCGCGGCTGTTTCCGGGCCGGTGGTAGTGAAAAATGACGGCAAGCCCGTTTACCTCGACCGCGGCTACACCTACAAGGTGAGAGAGACGAAGCATCCGGCCAGCTACATGGGCTATGTGGGCGATGAGGCGCACAAGGATGCGGACGGCTATTTCCAGATCATCGATCTGATGAAGCGCGGGGACGTGACCATGGACAGCGCGGCACAGCAGAACAAGGGGAGCAATGTGACAACCTTTGTGAACCAGCGCCTGTCCCGGCTTCTGGTGGAGAAGTACTCGAAAGGCGTGAACACCGACAGCGGACTGACCATTTCGGACCGCCTGACCAATGTTCCGTTTGAAGTTTATAAGAGAACCGGCGGTGACACGCCTGTGTTCGAATCCACCGGCATCACACTCCTGTCGGACGATAAGGGAGTCTGGATTGAGCCGGGTACCTACTATGTGAGGGAGACCGCGGTACCGGGCGGCCATATCAACCCGGCGGACTACCTGGAGGACGGGGACCACACAGATGGCGATGGCCTTAACTACTATAAGACCGGCTCTGAGGTTTACTACGGCCCGATCGTGGTGGGAACCTCCGGAAAAGAGGTTGCCGTCGGCAGCATCGCGGTTGACAACTACAAAAATCTGGGCACGATCCAGGCAATCAAGCGCAGCTACAATCTGACCGAGGAGGACGGAAGCTACACGCCTCTGGGCGGCGCAATCATCGTGCTGGAGAAGCTGGTGGGGGCAAGCTATGAGCAGGTCGGCGCGCCCCAGGAATCCGATTCGGTTACCGGCCTAGTGACCTTTAGGAATGTGCCGATTTACGACGAGAGCGGAAATAAGATTACCTACCGGCTGAGAGAGCTTCAGGCCCCGGCGGGCTATTACCTGACGGACACCATCCACGAGGTGAAGCTGGATCCGGCGAACCCCGTGACGACCAAGAACGTGAACGGAGCTGATCTGGAGTTTGTGAACCGCATGGCGGTGAGCCTGAACGTTCAGAAGTTCTGGGTGGATAAGTGGGAGTCTCAGTTTGCGCACCAGGATGTGAAGAATGAGCTGCCGGGCGTGGACCTGGTTCTCTACAGCTACAAACCCGGCGACGAGACGGCGAAGCGCGAGCGCGTTGCCGTGTCCGACCAGAACAGCGCAGCGGTCTCCTTTGCGGGGCTGGACAGCGCGCTGGCATACTTTGTAGTGGAGGGCGAGGGTGCAGGAAGCTTTGAGCCCGAGAACGGCACCGTGCTGCTTCAGAAGGTTGACGGGGCGTACCCCGAGAGCCTGCCGGTAAGCCAGGGAGCCGATGGCACCTACAAGCTGGCAGGAAACTATAACTATGCGGACTTCCAGATCCAGTCCGGCCAGGTGTCGGATCAGTACGGGGAGATTATCAATGAGCGCCCGTGGGTGCAGTTCAATCTCCACAAGTATGCGGATCAGATTGTCTACGGAGAGCCCGGCGAGGGCAGGACAGAGGTTCATTTCGAGTACAATGGGATGGACACCTTCTATGCGGAGCCGTTAGACCCGAATCGGGATGTGAACGGTGCGCAGTTTGCGTTCTACGAGACGCCCCTGGCGGACGGCTTAAACATCAGCCTGGAGAATTATCCGCTGATCGACGTCTACGAGACGGGCACCAAGCTGGACGGCATAAACGGTGCGCAGGTGAACGGGGAGTTTGACACCACCATCGTGCGTCCCGGCAATATCTTCTGGCTCAAGGAGGTCAAGGCAGGGCCTGGATTCTCCTGGGGCGACCGGCTTCAGGTGATCGCGTTTGTGCCTGAGGACCACATGAGCGAGTTCGAGCTCACGGACGGTTACTTCACATGGGCGGACGGCACGCGCGTAAAGGTGGTGCCCTACGCCAAGAACGCCACCGCAGAGGCGGACGCGTACAACTACGATATGTCCGGCATCGGCCAGGGGGAGATCCTGACGGCCTATGTCAAATTAAATAAGTGGCTGCAGACTGGGAGCGGCGACGACGCTTCTTACACCCCGCTGGGCGGCGTGACCTTTGAGCTGCGGGTGGGCGGCGTGACCATCGCCAGCCTGGAAACCGGCCTTGACAACGAGTGGGGCAGCGCTCCGGATGAGAAGACCGGCCAGGCCATGTCCGAGATGCTCTACTTCGACGAGATCGTGGCAAAACTGCAGGCCGCCGGAATGAGCGAGGATCAGATCAGACAGTGGGTGGACCAGGAGAACCGCACCATCACCTTCCAGCTGGTGGAGGTGAACGCCCCCGACCAGGTGGCCATGATGGAGGGCGCGAAGACGCTGACCGTGAAATTTGGCGGCAACAGCCCGGTCGACACCACATACTTCTACCCGGACGGCGAGCGGTTGATCAACACGCAGTTGGATCACTACCGCGCGGAGCTCAGGGTGTGGGGATACACGCCCACGGAGGAGCTGTTTGGCGCCTGCGACGGCGAGATCAATGACGCGAAGCTGGAGACACTCTCCTGGCTTGACGCAGAGCCGCTTGATAAAGTAGTGCTGCGGCTGTATAAGTTTGATTACCAGAATAATAAGTACGTGCGGTATCCGGTTGCGGGCGGTATCGCCACACAGGACGGCAAATACGTGTTTGCCGACGGACTGCCCAGGGGCAGATACTGCCTGGTTGAGGAAAACATGGGCGGCAACAGCCGGTACTTTAACATGTTCCCGCTTCAGGGCAACAACGACAACAATATCGGCGGGAAGAATACGTTCTACAGAGAGTTCACGGTGAACGCCTCCGAGCGCAACGTGGTGAACGTGTATAACCCGGAGAATCCGTCCGTGGAGATTACCAAACAGACTCTGTCCGGAAAAACGAACGGGCTGGACGGCCTGACCATCACCCTGAAGGGGGCGGGAACCTACAACAGAACCTTTACGAAGAGCACGGGCAATACCGTGGAGTACATCGGCATAAACAGCGGACGCTACACGATCTCCGAGAGCGGAAATCCGGCAAACACCTCCGTCAAGTACCACGGGGTGTACAATGAGAACCAGCTGCTGATCGGCTTCAAGCGCACCAGGCAGGACAACGTGCCGCAGATCGAGAAGCAGGATGCAAAGAACCCGTATCGGTTCCATGTGGCCATGGAATTTGTAAACCCGGAGAAGGGCAGCCTTATGTTAACCAAGGCGGACGCCGAGAATCCGGAGATCACCCTGAGCGGGGCGGCGTTTGAGTACAGCTACCTGCCGTTCTCCGGCAGCGATTTTGAGGGCTCCGGGAAGGATAGCGTCGTGATCCGCCAGAATGGAATGGTCACAGATGCGCAGCTGGCCGCAGAGCTGAATGGACGCAGCGGATGGAGCAATCCCGTATCCGCCGGCACAACCGGTGAGGACGGCACACTGCTGCTGACGAACTTAGACCCCGGCTGGTACCGCGTGACAGAGGTCACGGCGCCGGACCACTACGCTGCGGCGGGAGATCCCGTGTACATTGCGGTGGTCGCGGACATGGGAGCGGATCACAAGGTCAGCGAGGAGCTGCCGGCGGCCACGATTTTAAACCGCCACAATGTGACCCTCAACATCACCAAGGCGCTGGATTACGGCGCGCTGACCGCACATGGCAGCGCAGCGCCGGAGAGTGTAACATTTAAACTCTACAAGGGTGTGAGCCCGGCGGCGGGCCTTGAGTACACCGGAAAGAGCGTGACGATCGCCACCGGTACCGGGGGGCGCGCAGGTGTGATCACCGACATTTTACAGCTCACCGAGGCAGAGAAGACCGCGGGCATCCGCTACTATCTGACCGAGGAGACGGTCCGCGCACAGGAGTGGAAGCTTACCGGCGCGACCGCGGGCGATCCCAGTGCCGCACTTGAGATGTCTGAGGCAGGGGGCGTTACCTACATTGCGCTTCCCGGATTTACCGACAAGACGGATGTGAGCGTGACGGCGACGAACCGGTACGCAAAGGCGGATATCACCTTAAAGAAGATCGACCAGGACAGCAAGGATCCGCTGACCGGCGCAGCGTTCGCGCTCTACAGCACGGACCAGGCCGAGGCGTCCACCGGTCTGCCCGCAGCCACCGCAAAGATCGGCGACTTTACGGCAAACGGTGACGGCACCTACAGAATTACCAATGTCCCCGCGGAAAACACAGCGGGCACAGACTACTATATCTATGAAATCACGGCGCCCGAGCACTATGTGCGCGTGACACAGCCGGTGAAGGTGACCGTGCTTCCGGGCCAGCATGCAAGCTTTAACGCAGACGACCCGCAGATGGCGGCGCTTCTGACCGTGCCCAACGAGAGCGGCGTGGATTTGAGCCTGTTAAAGCACCCGGATGTGTACAGTGGCAGCCAGGCGGGCGAGATCCAGACGAGCGGCGTGAGCTTCGACTTGTACGTGCGCGATACCGCGACGGCGGGAAGCACCTGGCAGAAGGTGGGCGACACCAGAACACCGGAGGGGGAGAGCGGTTCCATCAGATGGACCGGTCTGCCGATCAAGAACCGGGAGTACGCGCTCTACGAGCATGAGATCACAAGCGGCGAGTACGAGAAGTACGCGCTGGACGGCGTGTATCTGAACGGCCGCAAGATGGCCACAGAGGAGTTTGACGGAAAGACGCTCCACGTGCTGAGCGGAATGGATGCGGGCGCTGCCTACGAGTTTGGCGCTTACAACCGCCCGGCACAGGAGGTTATCATCCGCAAGGAGGACGTGAACGGAGGCGCAGCGCCTCAGGCGACCTTCCAGATTCTGGATGAAAACGACGACATTGTCCTCATCCACGAGCAGAACACGATCACCACTGAGCCGGTGACCGGGGAGAACTACACGGAGGCGCGCGTGCCGTTAAAGGCGGGCACCTACACGCTTAAGGAGACGCTGACGGCGCCGGAGTACAACCTGATTCCGGATGACACCCGTGTGATCACCTGGCGGACCATCACGATCCCGGATACTGCGAACGACAACACCTACGTGTTCGGCAACCTGCGCGTGAGCCCCACGCTGGCGCTCGACAAGCAGGTGACGGCGGTGAACGGGGAGCCGGTGAGCGACGGACAGAAGGGCATGCTGGAGAACCTGTGGTGGAACGACAACCAGACGGTGCGCTACAGCATCACGCCCGAGCTGGGTGACGCGATCACGGGAGGCGGCAACAACGCCACCATCGAGGCGTTCACCCTGACTGACCAGGGCCTGACCATGGTGAACCCGGAGGGCGAGGATTTGCCCGGCGACGTTTACGCGAGAGGCAACTATACATTTACCAGCCTGGTAATCCCCAGGCCGGAGCACGAGAGCTTTATCGAGAAGGACGGACAGACCGTGGCCGCGGGAAGCATCACGGCCAAGGTGGAGGTCCAGTACTTTGACGGCACAAAGGAAATTTACGAGCACGAGTTTGGCGCGGACAGCGAGGCCTGGAAGCTTGAACTTCCCGCAGACTCCGCAGCCCGGCGGGTGGGCGGATTTACCGTCACCTACGAGGACGCGGCGATGAAGGCGGCCAGCGGGTATGCCCTGGGTCAGAACTTTAAGCCGGGAACCATCGAGGCAGAGGTTGTGCTGTACCAGCAGCCGTACAATGCAGAGGCTATCGGCGTGATCAAGACGATCCGGAACGATGTGAACGTGTCCGTCTCCTACAGCAAGTACTTGTCCGACGGAGTACACACGGTTTACAGCATGGGTACCAGCGCATTGGCAGATGTGGCAGTGCTGGATCCCGATATCCCAACCGTTGCGACCACTCTGAGCGTGGAGAACTTAAAGCGCCCGGGGGACACGGCAAGCGGCAACATCAAGGTAAACGACAAGCTGCTCTACACCATGACCCTCGAGAATGTCAGCGAGCCGGTCATCAAGAGCGATATGGTGGGCCCGGTATTTGTCAACAAGCTGCCCGCAGGCGTGAACGCCGACAAGGGCACCGTGAAGGTGTACTGGGAGGGACAGGAGATCGCCGCGGATCAGATCAGCGCGGTCTACGCCGACGACGGAAACCAGTATCTTTTGGTATCTCTCGCGGACCGGAACCTAAAGACCGGCGAGAAGGTGGTTGTGACCTTTGAGGCCGATGTGACCAGCGCGGTGGTGAACAACACCGGAGCCGTCACAGACAGCATGTTCGTGACCAGCCGGATCACCAAAGATATATTTGCCGGAAATCCGGGCGGCGCAACCTTCAAGTGGAGCGAGTCCGCCACAGGAGTCAACTGGCCCAACGAGTACCCGACGGTCAACGACATCGCAAAGGATAAGCTGGGACTGTGGCAGAAGGCCAACGGCTTCACCTACAACTATTGCCAGAACACATTTAACACGAACTCCGACATCACCCTGCTAAAGGAGGGCAAGGGCAACCTGGACAGCTCGTTTGTATCCGAGCCCATCAGCGCCAAGGTCTCCTCCGACGGCAACGGCAGCATTATTTATCACCTGATCGCCAAGAACACGTCCTCCGAGGCCAGCAAGACGGTGGTCACCAGGCTTCGCCTGGCGGACTCCCTGCCGAGACTCAGCGACATCGAGGACTTCAAGGGCGTGACCAGAGGCAGCCAGTGGGAGCTGACCGTGGACGGTGACACGCAGTTTGTGGTTTACAGAAGTACCGGTGCGAACAGCCGCACCGAGATCGACCCGGCCGATTACCAGATTTATTACTACACCGGGGACGGACAGACGCCCATCAACCAGGATGTGTTAAAGAAGTACGGCGCACCTGAGGAGAGCGGATGGGTCTTGCAGGAGAACTGGACCGGCAAACACCCGGTTGCCGTGATGGCGGACATCATGCTGCCAAAGGGCGAGCCGCTTGTGACCGGAGAGAGCATTGTGCTGGAATTTAAGGCGAACGCCCAGGAGACCGACACAGCCCAGGAGCTGGAGGCGATCGCGTACACCTACTCGGTGAACCGGTTCTCCATGTCCTACTATTATGAATCCAACGAGCAGCCGGAGAAGCTGGCGATGCAGGATGTGACCAGCAACACCGTGCAGGCGGTGCTGACGCCGCAGCGCGTGGGCGTGGGAGGAAGAGTCTGGATCGACGCCAACGGAAACGGAATCCAGGACGACGACCGGTACGGCACCTCCGTGTCCGACCTACAGAAGCTGGTGGCTGCGAACTACTTTAAGGTTACACTGACAACTGACGGCGAGGAGAGCGACACCGTGGCGGTGGCGTCCGTGTCCAACGCGATTCCGGAGGTGCCCAATGAGTCCAGAAAGCCCACCGGCGCATTTGACCGGACCGGACGGTTCCTGTTCTCAGGACTTCTGCCCGCACAGCCTCACAACGAGGACGCGCTTTACACCGGGCATGAGGACGACGGAAGCTTTGACAGCATCCGCAACACTTTAAACGCCAATGCGTTAAAGGGACTGCACCCGCAGACCAGCCAGCTGACAATCTCCACCAAGGGGGATGAGAGCGCCGACATTATTCCGGGAATGATCCTGCGAAAGGCCATGACCACGGTTACGGCCGGCGGCGCAAGCAACGGCGAGGGCGGTATGTCCAGAAAGCCCTCCGAGATCTACGACCGCTACGGGGACGAGGCGAAGGACAGCAACTTTGTTACAAACGCTGGAAATGTGTACAAATCCGAGACCTTCTTCCTGTGGGGAGACACGGAGAACTGGGATCAGACCAAGGACTTCGGCCTGGTGCCGTACCGCGATTTAAAGCTCACCAAGTACGGTGAGGGCGGCGAGACCTTAAGCGGCACACAGTTTGCCCTGTACGGACCGTTTGACGACGAGGAGGATGCGAAGGCGTTCGACTTTGCGAAGGCGGATCACGGCAGCGCCAAGTTTGTGGCGGCGGGGGAGACCGGAGCCGACGGAACTCTGACCTTTGAAAACCTGTATTATTACCTGTACTACGTGATCGTGGAGGAGAGCGCGCCTGAGAATTACATGACCTATGGCGCGACTGCGAATCCCAATATCCGGCCCATGTCCGGCGACTTAAACGCGGCCGCATGGTATGTGCCGTGGGGCGTGACCGCTACGGACGTGACGGACCGCTACGGCACCGGAACACTGAAGGTAACCAAGGCGGACAGCGAGACGGAGAAAGCCCTGGCGGGCGCTGTGTTCACGCTGGAGGCCGTAAAGACCAACGCCGCGGGCGCCTGGGACACCTACCTTGAAAAGCTGAAGGAGGACGCTTTGGGCGACATCGAGGGCGCCGAGATCACCGGAACGGCAGATGGAATCCTGACTTTTGTGATTACCGGAACCGGGCAGAAGGGAGCCAGCGACGGCACCGCCATTTTGGGCGAGCTGCCCTACGGCACCTACCGTCTGACGGAGATCAAGGCACCGGAGGGCTATGTGCTGGGCAACGAGCCTCAGACCAGAACCTTCACGATCAGCCGCTCCGACCGGACCATCTCCTACACCACGGATCGGATGGCGCTTGAGAACGACGCGATGGGACCCATCGCCAACGAGCCGCACCGCACCGAGGTGCTGAAGGTGAGTAAGAGCAACAACGACACCCGGCTTGCGGGAGCTGAGTTTATCCTCAAGTCCAAGAGCCGCGGGTATGTCCTGCTTAAGGACGGCAGCTTTGCCGGATACACCCAGGACGAGACCAAGGCCAGCCGGTTTACGACGGATGAGAACGGCGCGTTCGTGATCAAACGCCTTCCGGCGGACACCTACACGCTGATCGAGAAGACCGCGCCTTCGGGCTACCGGATCAACGAGAACATCGAGCCGTTCGTGACGGACGGCATCGGGCACTGCACCGTGAAGGTGGAGGATCAGAAGATCACCTACAGCGGCGGCGGTGGCGGTGGTGGCGGTTCCACCGGCAACCACAGTGTGAAGCCCACGGAGATCGGCCCGGGAGAGGTTCCGCTTGCGGGACTGCCGGAGTCGCCGGTCAATGAGACGATGATCCTGGATGAGGAGGTTCCGCTTGCGGGGCTGCCGAAGACCGGTGAGATCGTCAATGCGGCGGCCGGGTTTGCGGCGATCATTTCCGCCGCGCTGCTGGGCGTATACACGGCCATGCAGAAGAAAAAACGGCCGGAATAATATTTAGAATGTAGTTGAGAGCAGCCCTGCGGGAAGCGTAATATGCCCCGCAGGGCTGCTTTTTATGGAAAATGGAATATCGGCGCGTTCGGGAATGTATTTCCCCCTCCGGGAATAAGATGCAGTAATGATTGTTGGGGTGCAGAATATGCGGGTGCTGATATTTCTGTCGGAATGCATGGTTCCGCTGATGATTTTTTATATTATAGGCTTCGGCCTGCTCTCAGGGCGCCCGGTGATGGACGACTTTCTGGAGGGGGCCAAGGAGGGCATGCGGACCGTGGCCGGGATTCTGCCCACCCTGGTTGCGCTTTTGGTCTCCGTCGGGATCCTCAGGGCCTCCGGGTTCTTAGATTTCCTCGGGGAGGTGCTCAAGGCGCCGGCGGCCCTCATCCATCTGCCGCCCCAGATCGTGCCGGTGGTTCTGGTGCGCCTGGTGTCCAACTCCGCTGCCACGGGCCTGGTGTTGGACATATTTAAGGAATACGGGACGGACTCCAGCCTGGGGCTCATCGCCTCCTTGCTGATGAGCAGCACGGAGACGGTACTGTACTGCATGAGCGTCTACTTCGGGGCGGCCAAAATCACCCGGACCCGCTACACCCTGGCGGGCGCTTTAATCGCCACCGCGGCGGGCGCTGCGGCCAGCGTGGTTCTCGCCGGGGTGATGTAAAAGAAAACATTGCAAAATCCGGTGTTCTCTAATATAATAGCCATAAGAAAATAGGGGATCCGCTGCGTGTCGATGCCGGTGCGCAGCGGGTTTTGTCATGAAAGAGGAGTCGAGATGGAACAATATGAGACCTTGCGCCGCAGGTTTCCGAAATTTTTTTACAGAGGGTATGAGATAGAGGACACAGAGAGAGAGCTCGCGGTCACCTACCACTTTGAGATCGGGGGCCTGTCCTCCTTTGCGCCGCGCTGGACCTTCCCGAAGCCGGAAAACGCCGCAGCGCGGGTGGTGGACGATCGGATGGAGCGCATGATCTTCTCGCTGGGCATGGTGGAGCTTGTCAGCTACTGGAAGATCACCTGCTCCCCCCAGGTAATGGTGGAGGCGGGATCCCTTAGCGAAGAGCAGATCCGCTGGTGGAAGGAGCTCTACTACAACGGCCTGGGAGAATTCTTTTATGTGAACCATATTGACACCGCTTCCCTGGACAACTTCATGGAGATTCGCTGCACGGCGGCAGAGGAGGCGGCCGCGTGTGAGCCCTCCGCCGAATCTTTGTCCCATGCGCCCGGCGTCCTGGTGCCCATCGGCGGCGGCAAGGACTCTGTGGTGACTCTGGAGCTTCTGCGCCAGTCCGGCCTGCCGCTCTACGGGTACATCATCAACCCCAGAGGCGCGACCGTAAACACGGCCCGCGTGGCCGGTTTGGACGAGGGACATCTTCTGTCCGTGAAGCGCACCCTGGACAAAAATATGCTGGAGCTGAACCGCCAGGGGTACCTAAACGGCCACACGCCGTTCTCCGCGCTGGTGGCGTTCTCCAGCCTGATCGCGGCGAAGCTGTTAAACCTGTCCTACGTGGCCTTATCCAACGAGTCCAGCGCCAACGAGAGCACGGTCCTCGGGAGCACGGTGAACCACCAGTACTCCAAGAGCTTTCAGTTTGAGCGGGATTTCCACCGGTATGCCAAACAGTATCTGCCGGACAGCGCCTACTATTTCAGCCTCCTGCGCCCGTTAAGCGAATTTCAGATCGCCAAATTCTTCGCGCAGCAGAAGCCGTACCACGCCAAGTTCCGCAGCTGCAACGCGGGCAGCAAGACCGACAGCTGGTGCGGCCACTGCCCCAAGTGCCTGTTTGTGTACCTGATTCTGTCCCCGTTCCTGGAGCCGGACCAGGTGCGCGAGATCTTCGGGACCGACATGCTGGCGGACGCCTCCATGGCGGGCACGCTGGACCAGCTGGTGGGGATCGTGGAGGAGAAGCCCTTCGAGTGCGTGGGAAGCCGCGATGAGATCAACACGGCGCTGGTGCTCACCATAGACCGCTTAAGGCGGGAGGGCAAGCCCCTGCCGCTTCTGCTGGAGCACTACGTGGACACGGGCCTCTACGACCGCTATAAAGCCGCCGGAGACCGGTATTCATCCTACTACGACGGCGAGAACCTGGTTCCCGAGCCGTTCTTGGCGCTGGTGAAGCGCAACTGTGTGGCGGAGACTGCCGCCGAATAAGGAGAGAGAAACGTGATTGAGCGAATTGACCCATGGGTGCATGGGAAGCGAGTGCTGCTTCTGGGCTTTGGCCGGGAGGGACAGTCCACCTACCAGGTGCTGCGGCAGCTGGGCACCTGCGCCTGTATCGATATAGCGGACCAGAAACCGTCCGCCAAGCAGCTTGCAGAGGAGAGCCGGTGGATCACCGGGCCCGGCTACCAGAGCCGTATGGATGACTACGACGTGGTGTTCAAGAGCCCCGGGATCGTGCTGGAGCGGCCCATCGGGGAGTACCGCTGCACCATCCTGTCTCAGGCAGAGCTGTTCTTTACGCTTTTTCGGGACCAGATCATCGGAATCACCGGCACCAAGGGGAAAAGCACCACCACCTCCCTGCTCTATCATGTGCTAAAGAGCGCCGGTCAGGACTGTGTGGTGATGGGAAACATCGGAATCCCTGCGTTCGACCACCTGGAGGAGATTCGCCCGGACACGAAAATCGTGTTTGAGCTCTCATGCCATCAGCTGGAGTACATGTCCGTCTCCCCGCACATCGGGGTGCTGATCAACATCCACGAGGAGCATCTGGACCACTACGGCACCATGGAGCGCTACGTGGCGGCCAAGCACCGCATCTTCCAGAATCAGGGGCCGGACGACCTTCTTGTATGCAATGTGCAGTGCTTGCCCGAGGCCGGGTCCTGCCCGTCGCGGCTGGTCCGCGTGGGTACCGGCTGCCCGGATGCAGACATCAATGTGGAAAACCGCGGGGAGGACGGCACATGGATCTGCCATGACGGCGGTGCGTACCGGATTCCCGGGGAGGAGATCCGCCTGTTGGGTCAGCACAATTACTTCGACATCGCGGTTGTGTACGCGGTGTGCGGACTCTTGGGGGTGAGCGATGGGGACTTCGCGCAGGGCCTTAAGACTTACGAGCCGCTGCCCCACCGCTTGCAGTACCTGGGGCAGAGGGACGGCGTGAAGTACTACGACGACTCCATCTCCACCATCTGCGCCACCACGATCCAGGCGTTGAGGACGTTGGCGGACGCGGACACGGTGCTCATCGGCGGCATGGACCGGGGCATCGACTACGGGGAGTTAATCCGCTTCCTGGCGGGCCATGGGATCCCCCACATTGTGCTGATGGAGGAGACCGGGCGCCGGATTTACAGCGAGATCGAGCGCATGAGCCCGGAGTTCCCGGGAAAGGAGCGCCTGATTCTGGCGGACCACCTTGAGGATGCGGTGAAGGTCGCGATGGCCGTCACCCGTCCGGGGCACAGCTGTGTGCTGTCCCCCGCGGCGGCCAGCTACGGCATTTTTAAGAACTTTGAGGAGCGCGGGGACGCCTTTCGGGAGTACGTGTTCGGGTGATCCCGGGGATTGCCGGTGCGATCAGGATAAAAAAGGAAAAGACACAAAAAAATCACAACCTGTTAAGAATTTTATAAGGATTTAGGGGGTTGTGCGAACCTGCAAAATACTGTACAATCAGTAGGAAGCTTTTTTGAAGCGGGAAATGAAAGGAAAAATCGTGGGAACGTATGAGACGCTGAACGATGTATTGGTGAACCTTTTTCGCGACATTACGGGGATCGAGCAGAAAGCGGTCCGCGCGCTGGGGTACGAGGATATTACCAACAACGATATGCATGTGATCGAGGCCATCGGCACAGACGCGCCGAAAAATATGTCGTCCATAGCCAGAGCGCTGTCCGTCACGGTGGGCACTCTGACCATATCGATGAACAGCCTTGTAAAAAAGGGCTATGTTGTCCGGCAGCGCAGCGAGGAAGATCGCAGGGTTGTGCTGGTTTCTCTCTCCGAAAAAGGCAAGGAAGTGTTTGAGCACCACGCCCGATTCCACCGAGCCATGATCGACGGCGTGATCAAGGAATTGACCGAAGAAGAACTGGAGGTTCTGATCAAAGCGGTCACAAAGCTGAATTCCTGGTTCAGAGGCTTTTGAAACGAACTACAAGGAGGCAAAATACGATTATGAAGAAAGTGATTATGGGCATTATGCTGGCGGTAATGGCAGTTTCACTGGCAGCGTGCACGCCCACCACAGAAAAACAGAAAAATACGACCACCACAGCGGAGACCATGGAGCCTATCCCCGTGACCACGGGCGGAGCCAGCGACAAGGTGCCGGATCCCGATGTAAAACCCGTAGCGGTTGTTTCCATATATCACGGCAGCGATACCAGCGACGGCCTGATTCAGGACATGGACGCCCTGGACAGCGAGAAACTGGACGCGCAGCAGCTGGTTGACAAGCTGGTGGAGTACAATGTCCTGACCAAGGGCACCAAGGTCCTGGAATTCACGGTGCAGGGCGAGGGCGAGACCAAACAATCAAACAGGCCCCTCCTCGCTATGAGCATTTAGCGTCTGTCCATCGGACGCTTACGGGCATTCGCCCAC
>USJW01000029.1 GCA_900555045.1 uncultured Clostridium sp.
GTCTCCCTCGCCACCACCAACCGCCACCGAAAGGTCAACGAGGTGGCGGGCTACATCGTGAACCACTACCGCGAGCCCCTGTCCTTAGAGGCGGTGGCGGACCGCTTCTTCGTCAGCAAGTGCTACCTAAGCCGCATTTTCAAGGAGGCGACCGGCTTCACGGTCAACGAGTACATCCACCTAAACCGCATTAAAGAAGCCCAGCGGCTTCTGTCCTGCACCTCCCTAAACATCACGGAGGTGTCCGAAGCGCTGGGCTACGATACCATCACCTATTTTGAGCGTGTCTTCAAGAAATTCGCCGGCACCACGCCGCTAAAATACCGCCTGACCTACCGCAGCCGCATGTCGCCGGTGCGGCCGGAGACGTATGAGGAGCAATCGCCTCCCCTCAGCTGATATAGAGGATTGTCACATCCCCCAGGATCTGCCGGATCGTTTCCCTGAGGAACGCCTCGCACGCCGCCCGCTCCTCAGGCCGGTAGCAGTACCGTCCCCTGCCCCGACCGGTCATCCGCTCCGGGTCGTACAAATCCGGCGCGTTGGGGAACGCCTCGCCGTTGATGGCCCGGTGCACGTAGCTGTAGGTCATGAGGATGATCTCCAGGAACATCTGCCGCCGCATCTTCTCCGACAGCCCGTCCCGAAGCTCCTTAAACAGCTCCGTGTAGAGCTCCCGCCAGTTCTCCACCAGGATCACCGGCGCGATCAAGAGGCCGCAGGGGTAGCCCGCCTCGCACATCCGGTTGACCGCCTCGATCCGCTGCCGGAGCGTGGAGGTTCCAAGCTCGATGCGGCTGATCACGGGCTGCGGGTTCACGCTCATGCGAAAGATCACCTTCCCCCTGTGGTCCAGGTCCAGCAGCGGCTCCACCATGTGAAATTTGGAAGGAAATGTAAGTTTCCCCCGCCCCTCCCTGGCGAAGCGCGGGATCGTGTAGAGAAGATTGTCCGTGATCGTGTTCTCCAGCACCAGGTCGCTGTTGCTGCCGATCTCAAAGCAGCAGGGCTGCTCATATTTTAGGGACCGCCTGATCAGCCGGTCCAACATCTCCTCCCGGTTCACGAACAGGCGCAGGTAGGCGCACTTGTTATAATTGCAGACCAGGTAGCAGTACAGGCACATGGCCGTGCAGCCGGAGGAGGTGTAGGGAACCAGGAAATCCGACACCTTGTGGTTCTCCACGTACTTGTGCGTCTTCCTGGTCCCGATGATCAGGCAGCGCTTCATGCGGCCGAACTCTGCGTTTGGGCGCTCCTGCATCTCCTTTATGGAATTGTGGTTCTCGATGGGAATCCACGGCAGATCACAAAACTGCTCCCGAAGCCGCCTTCCAAGCGGATATTTCTCCACATCTGCCTCACAGTAAACGGAATCAAATTTCATCTCACGGTCCTCCCGGCATCTTTTGATTCCCTTAGTATGCGCAGGAGGCTCCGGAACTATAAGCGGTCCCCGTCCACCTGAATCTCCAGCCCCTCCACATGGTGTTTGCCCATCTGGTGCCTGGCCTTGCGCGTCTCGACGCTGTCAAAGATGATCGAGAAATCGTAGTCCTCCGGGTACAGCTGGGACGCGGCCACCTTGAGCTTCAGCCGCTTCCGGTTCACCACCACCTTCTCCCCCTTGATCTGCACCAGCACATTTCCCATTTCGTCCGCAGGCTTCACCACAATGCCGATCACATGCCCGGGCAGAACCGTCACGGAGTCGCCGCGGGAAAATTCGCGGGGGGAGGTGACCGCGTTCATGCCGTCACCGGCCTCGCCTTCGCGTATCGCTCCGCCGCCAGCTCCCCCTTCGCACGCCATGCCGCCCGCTCCGGCGACTGCCGCGCTCCTGGTGCCAATTCGGCGCTTCTGCATCCGCTGCAGCGCTGGGGCCGGTTCTCTTCTGAACTCGTTTTTTCCATTTTCTCCCAAGTGCAGCTCCCTGCAAAGCTCCTCCGTGACCGCCCCGTAGGCCCGCTCGGCCGCCATGGTCAGCATGTCGTCCGGCATCCCCAGGCGCTTGGCGATGTAGAGCGCGCAGCTCTCCCCCGCCTTTCCGATCTCCAGCCGGTACAGAGGCTTTAAGTTTTCCCGGTCAAAAGCCATCCGGGCGTTTAAAATCTCCCCGTGCTGGCCGGCGTAGGTCTTCACCTCCGGGTAGTGGGTGGTCGCCAGGAACAGGCAGCCGCTCTTTCGAAGCTGCTCCAGAATCGCAATCGCGATGCCCATGCCCTCCGCCGGGTCCGTCCCCGCGCCCAGCTCGTCCAGGATCACGATGCTGTCCCGGGTGACCCGCCGCAGGATATCGAGCACGTTCTTGATGTGCGCTGAGAAGGTGGACAGGTTGTCGTTTATGTTCTGCCCGTCCCCGATGTCGCACAGCACCTGGTTCGCCATGCAGATGTCCGCCTGCTCGCAGGGCACGTGCAGCCCGCTGGCCGCCATCAGCGCCATCAGGCCCACGGTCTTGATGGCCACGGTCTTTCCGCCGGTGTTGGGGCCGGTGATCACGATCCCCCGCTTATCCCCGCCCAGCGCAAAATTTAGCGGCACGCAGGTCTCCCGCGCCAGCATGGGGTGGCGGGCCGCCGTCAGCGCGATTCTCCCCTCCGTGTTAATCTCCGGCTCCACGGCCTGCATGTCCGCGCTCAGCTTTCCACGGGCAAAAATCACGTCCAGCTTGACGAGCATGCCCAGGTTCTCCTTAAACACCTGCTCCTGCTGGGCGATTCCGTCCAACAGCGTGTAGAGAATGCGCCGCACCTCGCAGTCCTCCTCGATGCGAAGGAGGTCGATCTGCTCCCGCAGCTTCGCCAGGGCCGCCGGCTCCACGAACAGCGTCGCACCGGTGGCGGACTTATCCACCACGCTGCCTTCCACCTTCCCCTTAAACTCCTTCTTCACGGGCAGGCAGATCCGGCCGTTCCTGCGCACCACAAACTGCTCCGCCATCCAGTTTTTCCCAGATCGCAGCAGGGCCTCGGCCCGCTCCTTGATCTTCTCCTCCAAAAGTCCCAGCTCCCGGCGGATGTCGAAGAGCTGCGCGGAGGCGCGGTCGTCCACCTCCCCGCTCCGGACTGTCCGGGCGATCTCCTCCCGGAGGTCCTCCAGGGGAATCAGATTTTCCGCGTAGAAGGCCAGGCCGATCTCGTCCCTCTGACCCCGCTTAAGGTACGCGTTCATCCGGCTGACCGCCGTCAAAAACGCGCCCACCGCCTCGATCTCCTCCGGCAACAGCAGTTCGCCCCGCACCGCGCGGTCCAGGTACTCCTCCACCCGCTCCATGACCGGCGAGGGCGGCTGGCCCACCAGATCCAGCATGCGCCTGGCCTGGGTGGTCTCCCGAAGGTTTCGCCGAAGCTCCGTCTCCGACAGGGACGGCCGCAGCAGGCGCAGGTTCTCCTTCGCCTGCTGTGAGACGGCGCGCTCCGCCAGCATCTCTATGATCTCTGTAAATCCCAGTATCTCAAATGTTCGATTCATTGTATCTGTTTCCTTTCCATCTCTGAATTTCGGTCGCGATTTTAAACGGATGGAAAATAAAAACCCGTGCAGCATCCATGAACAGATGCTCGCACGGGTATTATGCGCTCATATTCGAAAAATCTGTCATGGAAATTGGGTACGCAAAAAATACGCCCGCCGCAAACGGCAGAGCTTTGCCTCCCCTGCATTCAGTTAGTTATTTTCCATCACAGATACAATTAACAAAAGACAACTCCTCTTTTTTCAAACATTGGTTGTGTATAATATATCAAATGTGCCGGCGACTGTCAATTGGATTTTTATGGGCTGCAGCTGGGTGCGGTCTATTTCTATCCACCGTTGTAAACCCCGCTTCCAGATGGTAAAATAATGTATATCCGTCTAACAAGATCAACAGGAGGGCTGCGGAATGAAACATTATCTTGCCTCTTTTTTAATTGCAATTGCGTTACTCTCTCTTACATCCTGCTCCAGCTCCCGTTTGCCTGAAATACAGGAAGGGGAATTTCCGTTTAAAATTGTCTATGAATACGGCGCAGAGACGGTGTCGATTGAGGACTCCGTGGTCTGTGAATTTAACGGGTTAACGCCATACTATATCGTTCCCGGCTCCTACCGCACCTGGAATGTCTCTCTGAAAAGCGGCGATGAGAGACACTCCTTTACAATTTTTGAGGAAGAAAACAAGGAATCTGTTTTCAATCCGGGCAGAGTTAATTTAAGAGCGAGAGTGTATATCAATTACGGCGCCCCGGAATATTATATGGGCGATCCACGCTCAGAGGACATGACAAAAAGCGCTCCGGGTATCGAGTATGTGGAGTTCTATAAGGAGTCCGAGAAGGTTGAAAACTCCTACTCTAAAACACTCTCCATCTCCGACGCAAAAAAATATTTTGATATCAACGTCATCGCCTTTGAGTTTAGCGAGCCCATCAAAAATTCATTTAAGTGATATTCGGCTGGGTCACGCCTGTTTCCCACCTGCTGACTGTCTGATAAGAGCATATGATACCGCACTCAAGCGAAGGGCCGGCCTTGGCATCCACGAAAAAATGCCCAAGACCAGCCCTTCCATTTTTCTGCCATATCACCAGCCCTTTAGGCCCCGAAAAACTCCGGATTCATGAATGGAATAACGAGCTCCGCCACGTTCCCCTCCGCGTCTAAGCCCCAGTACCCGCTGTAGATTCCGTCGCCCATGCCGCTGGCAAACATGGCGATCCTATGGCCGCTGCCCGGAACGGCCCAGACCAGGAAATCTCCGCCCTCCCGCTGGACATCCGGCTGTTCCCGGTAGCTCACTGCAAAAAATCCGGCAAAATAGTCGTCATACTTGTTCTTTCCGGGATTCTCCTTTTCCCACGCCTCCATAAAGCGGCCGTACGCCCCGGCGGTCTCCCCGTCGCAGATGCAGGCCAGGCCCGCGTCCACGCCGAAAAAGCTGAACACGCCCGGCTGCCCGAGCTGCCCGGGCTCTGTCCCCCGGGGCATGGCCAACTCGTACCGCGCCACAGGATTTTGGCTCACGCTCATGCGGGCGGCCGCGACGCGCAGCCCTGCGATGGGCGAAAACAGGACGCAGAGCTCCACCGGGTAGGCCCTGGACGGGATTCGCCGGTTCAGGTAGGTGGAGTACTTGGGATCGCCCAGGTATTCCAGTGGGTCCGCCAGCACGATCTCCCCGCTGGGGAAGTCCACCTCGCCGATGGAGACAATCTTCCTGTGCTCCCCGGCCGCGAACAGCCCGCGGAAAAATTCCGCCGGATAACTCTCCTGGTTGAGAAACTTAAGATTCCTCTCAAACGCGATCTGCGCCGGGTGCTTCACCGGCTCCCGGATCTCCTCCCCGGTCCTTGTATCCACAAAATAGTCCCCGCTCCGGTCGGACTTAAACTCCAGGTCCGCCCCCGGCGGCATGTAGAACACCATCAGCACCGCAGGCTCGATGTTGGCCAGCGTGTTGAAATCCACCACCGTCAGATTCTCCGGGTCATCCAGATATGCCTGCGTGTCGGAGGCGCCGAAGGCGACCCAGCCGTTCCCGACTCCGTTCTCCTCCCGAAACAGCCAGCGAAGCTTCGTCTTCCCCTCCAGGATGGACTTCGTCACAATGCTGCCGCCCGCGCCTGTGATATACTGCTTGAATTTCTTTTTCGGTTTCTTCTTAAAAATTCCCATAGCGTTTGTCCCCTTGCGTCTGTTTGGTTTGTTGGTTTGATTATAGCAGCTGGGAAATGACAGCACAACCTGTTTTGGGAGGAGATGGGGAGGGAGCCGGGCGCGGGCCCGCGGGCCGCTTCTCCTCCACCGCGCGAAACTATTTTCCAAAATCCCAAAAAATCTATTGACTCCCACGTAGCGTGATAGTGTATTCTAATGGCAGAGGAACAGACCAGAACATGCCGGCAAGATTCTGCACGGTTTCTTTATCACACAGGGAGCAAACAGACTATGAAGACCATAAGTCAGGTGGCGGAGCTGACAGGAATCAGCACGCGCACACTACAATATTACGACGAGATCGGCCTGCTAAAGCCCAGCGAGCTGACGCCCTCGGGCTACCGCCTGTACGGCGACCAGGCTTTGCAGCGCCTGCAGCAGATCTTATTTTTCAAGGAGCTGGACTTTAAGTTAAAGGATATCCGGGACATTTTGCAGCAGCCGGACTTCGACACCATCGAGGCGTTCCGGCGGCAGAAAAACCTGCTTGTCTTAAAGCGGGAGCGGCTGGACCGGTTGATCGGGCTTTTGGAGCGGCTGGAAAGAGGAGAACAGAGCATGAGCTTTAAGGAATTTGATTTGAGTGAATATGTGGAGGCGCTGGAGCAGTTCAAGCTCCAGAATACAGCCGATGTGATCGAGCACTGGGGGAGCGTGGAAAATTTCAACCGCTTTATCCAGAAGATCAAGGATGACGAATCCCACGTAGCGAAGCTTGCTATCAAGGAGTTCGGGAGCGTGGAGGCGTACACCGAGGCCATGAAACACAATCTGGCCCACTTCTCGGAGCTGATGGCCCACGCGAATGAGCTGGCCAAAAACAAG
The DNA here is from genome assembly GCA_900555045.1 of uncultured Clostridium sp. GTDB lineage: Bacteria > Bacillota > Clostridia > Lachnospirales > Lachnospiraceae > Enterocloster. The sequence continues at coordinate 6,526 of USJW01000029.1, forward strand.
GAGGCGCTGATGGAGAAGAACAACCGCCTGCAGGCCAGCCTGGCCGCCGACCTGACGCGGGATGTGGCCTCCGAGGAGGTCCAGGACATCGTGCGCCAGATCGTGGAGTTCACCCGGGAGACCTCCGGCGGAATGAATTTGGGGTCCGGCTACTGGGACATCGTGGTCGAGTCCTTCTCCAACGAGAAGGTCCGGGAATTTAATGACAAGAATTACGGCCCCGGCGCCTCCGACTACATGGCGCGGGCCATATACTACTATTTCCACAAGTCTGAGGGGACGGGGAGTGCGAGGGAGGACGGGGAAGCAAAACCGGCCGGGGCGGCAAAACCGTAACCGCCTGCCTCCCACCCAACGGACGTTTTCCACACAGCAACCGCCCACCAACATCACCATCCACCAAACCACAGGGAGCGCCTGCAAATCCATGCAGGCGCTCCCATATTTTTATCTCTTAGTATTCCACCTTCCACATATACCGCCTGGTGGTCAGCGGATGCTGGCGCTCATCGGCCAGGGCGTGGTTGTATACATCATACACGTTGTTGAACAGGGAGTGGTTAAAGTAGGACACCACGGAGGGGTCGATGGTGGACAGGCCGAGATCCTTGGCGTCCAGCACCTCGACGCGCTTGGCGTACTTTTTGAGGAATCTTAAGGCGCGCTCGTCCAACGGTCTCGTGGGGCCCTCGCTGATCTGGAGGACGAACGGGACCTCTGCATCCGTGATCTCGAAGGGGCCGTGGAAGAATTCGCCGGTGTGGATGCTGGAGGAGTTGATCCACTGCATCTCCATAAAGATGCAGATGTCCTCCATGTAGGCCGCGCCGTAGCCCGCTCCGCTTCCCATGGTGTAGATCACCTGGTCGTCCTTATACTCTTTAGCGAAGGCCAATGCGCGCTTCTCCACATGCTTTCTGGCGCGCTTCACGATCCCGTCGATCTTCGACACGCCGTCCATGAACGCGTCGTAGTTGGCGTAGCCCTCGGTCTGGTTCAAAATCTCCGCCGCAGCCAGCAGGGCCACCATCGTCTTCTCGCCCGCGATGTCCTTGTCCGGGCCAAAGGTGTAGTCCACCACGTAGTCCGCGGCCCCGGTGATCGGGGAGCCCGGCGCCCAGGTGAGAGCGATCACCGGAACGCCCATCCCGTGGGCCAGCTCGGCCGCCTTCACCGTCTCAGGCGTATTTCCCCGGTGGGAGGCCGTGATCACAACCGAGTTCTTGCCCAGAGCCTTCGGGGTGTTATGTACAAACTCGTTGCTGTTGTACCAGCCGGTGCGGATCGTCACTGCCTCCGTCTCCAGGAAAATCTTCGCCGGGTAGAACCCGCCCAGGGAGCCGCCGCAGCCCACGAAATACACTTCCCTGATGCCGCCGCACTCCTTCTTGCTCTCCACAATCTCCGCCACAATCTTCTTAATCGTCATCAATCTTCCCTCCATTTTTAGTTGTATGTTTGTTGTGCTTATATCTTTATATCATATTATAACATCATATATCTATAATTCAAGTATTTTTTAATTTTTCCCGTGGTTTAGTTGACTTTTAGTATATGATGTATTATGATGTATCTATAAATAGATAGGAGGTATCATTATCATGACCGTAAAAGAAATTGTAGCAGCAGTCAAAGCGCAGCGCCCGGAGATCGCTTCCGTCTTCTTTGTGGGCTGCGGCGCGTCCATGGCAGAGCTGTATCCGGGGAAATATTTTCTGGAGGCGCGCGCGAAGAAGCTTCGCGTCAGCATCTATACAGCCAATGAGTTCAACTACTCCACCCCCGCCAGCGTGGACGCTTCCGCCATCGTGGTGACCTGCTCCTTAAGCGGTACCACCCCGGAGACCGTGGCTGCCTCCAAGAAGGCGATGGAGCTGGGCGCCACCGTCATTTCCGTGACCCACATCGACGGCTCCCCCCTGGCCCTGGCGTCCCACTACCAGATCATCCACGGCTTCGAGAAGAACTACGCCGCCAAGATGGAGAAGATGACCAACGTGCTGGCCCTGGCCGCAGAGATCTTAAATACATACGAGGGCTACGCCGACTACGACGCCATGCAGGACGGCCTGGCAAAGATCTACGACATCATCGAGAACGCCGCCTCCACCGTGCTTCCGGCTGCAAAGAAATTCGCCGAGGACTACAAGGATATGCCCATCCTGTACGTGATGAGCTCCGGCGCCACCACGAAGGTTGCCTACTCCTTCTCCAGCTTCCTGATGATGGAGATGCAGTGGGTGAACTCCAGCTCCTTCCACGACGGCGAGTTCTTCCACGGCCCCTTCGAGATGGTGGACAAGGACGTGCACTACCTGCTCCTGATGAACGACGGCCCCACCCGCCCCATGGACGCCCGCGCCCTGACCTTCTTACAGCGCTTCGACGCCAAGGTTACGGTTGTGGATGCCAAGGACTACGGCTTAAGCTCCCAGATCGACAAGTCCGTTGTGGAGTACTTTAACCCCATGCTGATCAGCGGCGTTCTCAGAATCTACGCGGAGCAGCTGGCGATCGTCCGCAGCCACCCGCTGACCATGAGAAGATATATGTGGAAGCTGGAGTACTAGGCTTTCCAGGAGATACCGGCCGACATCTATGATTCGGACAGAAATTTGGGGAACCCCGGCAAATACAACCAGGGTTCCCTTTTTTGCGCGGCGTTGCGCGGCATTTCCCGCCCTCTCCCCGTCACTCAAACGTTCTTCCAAACCCAAAGGACCCGTCCTTCCCGCAGGTCTGCGACGCAAACACCGCCGCCCGGTAAAGGCTCGTCCGCACCACCAGGTCCTTATAGTCCTCCGCCGCCATCACCCCGGCGCCGTCCGCGATCTCCGGGAAGTCCACGGCGCACTTCATCCCATCGATATAGTTCACCAGAAAGCACGTGATGAAGGAGTCCCCCGCGCCCATCGTGTCAACCGCCCGCACCAGGCAGGGGGACTGCCGGTAGAGCTTCCCGTCCACCCACACCATGGCCCCCTTCGCCCCGCGGGTGGCGATCACCATGCGGCGGCACCCGAAGGAGCGGATTTCCTCAATCAGGCCGCAGATCCCCTCCTCCGGCAAATCCTCCCCGCAGGAGATTGAGATGCAGTCCACATACGGGCACACCCGGCGCATGTACCCCTCGTCCGCCCGGTTGGAGAGGTCCATGGACAGCCAGGCCGCAGCCCGGCGAATCGCAGGAAGCTCCCCCTCGATGTGGCTGAATATGCTGGTGTGCACGATGTCAAAGCCCCCAATGTACGTCTCGTCCAGCCGCGTGATCTCAAGCGGGCGCTCCCGCGAAATCCCGCCCCGGTTGCTCCCAAGAAAGATCCGGTCCCCATTCTCAAGCTTCACCCTCGCTGCGCCGTTCTCCCCCGCCAGGAAGCGGCAGTGGGACAGGTCCAGCCCCAAAAGCTGCGCCGTCCCGTGCACGTGCTCCGCCTCCGCGTCATCCCCAAAAATCCCCATATATGCAGACTCAATCCCCAAAAGCCTGGCGTACACCGCGAAGTTGAACGCGTTCCCGCCGGGGTACATGGTCATGGTGTGCATGTACTTGTCCGCCACATTGTCGCCCAAACCCAGAACCCTTATCATGCCCTCTCCTCTCTGCCCGAACCTGGCGCCGGGCGCTTAAAATGCCTGCGAAAATCCGCAGCGCCGGTGAAAGTGCGTGACAGCCTTCACGCCCGCCCTGCGAAGCAGCCCCTCGGCCGCCTCGAAATCCGCCGCCACATCCGCCGGCCGGTGGGCGTCGGACCCCACCGTGACCACCTGGCCGCCCAGCCCGACGAAGCGCTCCAGCGTCCGAAGCCCCGGCATGGTCTCCCCGGCCCCCTGGCGGATGCCGGAGGTGTTGATCTCGATTCCCTTGCCGCGGGATACCAGATTTCGCAGGACCTGGTCAATGACCGGCTCGTACTGGCTGTAATAGTCCGGGAACCCATGCTTTGAGGTATGCCTCTTCACGAGGTCTAAGTGTCCCAGGCAGTCGAACTCCCCCACCTCCGACAGCTCAAGCAGATGGCGGTAGTAGGCCTCCGCGATCTGCGGGGCTGTCCGTTCCGTGTAGTCCATGAGGCTTAGGTCCACGTTCTCGATCTTGTGCAGGGAGCCGATGATGTAGTCGAAGGGGTATCTGCGGATCACGTCGAAGGCCTCCCGCGGGCACAGGTGCAGCTGTCCAATCTCGATCCCAAAGCGGATAATTAGCTGCCCCGCATAGCGCTCCCGGCACGCCTCCAGGCTCCTCATATACTCCTTCAGATATTCCTCGTGAAAAAAGGACCGGTGGACCCCGTGGGCGTAAAATTCATAGTGGTCCGTCACCGCGATCTCCGCGAGTCCTCTGCCGATCGCCGCCTCGCACATCTGCTCCATGGGCACCTTCGCGTCCGGCGAGACACTGTGAATATGATAATCCGCCTGCAGCATTTCTTTCCTCGCTTTCCCAGCGTGCAAAAAGCCCTGCACCCAGCGTAAACACTGGGTTTGCAGGGCCTTCACACCGATTCATTATTTGACGATGAACTCCTCCAACGCCTTCTGATCCAGCTGAGCCGCCGCGTCAGACTGCATCTGATCCCACAGGCCCTCCGCCTTGATGTCTGCGAAGAAGCTGCTGGCCCACTCTGCAAAATCCTCGTTGCCGTAAGCCATGCACAGGCCGCAGCCCTTGTCGAACTCGTCGGTGGGCTCCCAGGTCAGCTTATCCACAACCGCCAGGTCATCGTTTGCCGCCACAGCCATGGCCGCGGACACCGCGTTCATGCACGCCAAGTCGGATTTGCCGTTCTTCACGGACATCAGAAGGTCCGGGGTGTTGCTAAGCTCCTGGATCTCCGCATCCGGGTACAGGTGGCGGGTCATGGTGATATCGATGGAACCCATGGAACCGCAGACGGTCACGCCCTTTAAGGTTCCGGTAAACTTCTCGCTGTCAATGTTGTCCTTCTTGGCCACGTAGCACTCGTTGGACTTGTGGTAAACGTCGGTGAACAGCCAGGTCTGCTTGCGCTCGTCGGTGGGGCTTAAGCGGGTCACAAAGTGCACCTGTCCGGCCTGCAGCGCGGACATGCAGCCTGTGAAATCGCTCTCGTAGAACTCCACGGTGATCTCGCGTCCCATGTAGTCGCCAAGGCGCTTTGCCATCTCGTACATGCCGGCGACCTCAAAACCGGTCAGTACGTCCTTGCCGTTCTCCAGCATGTGGAAGCAGAAGGTGGGGCTGTTGCCGATGATGCCGACCTTTAACTTTCCGTCCTTCTCCAGATCCGAAAAGATGGGGCCGTACTCCTTCTTCGCCGCCTCAGTCGCAGCCTCGGCGGTTGTCTCCCCCTTGGTTGCCGCCTCGGTGGGCGCTGCAGTGGTCGCCGCGGTGGTGGCTGCGGTGGTCGCATTGCCGGAACCGCCGGAGCAGGCTGCGAGGGACACTGCCATGGTCCCCGCCAGACACAGAGCTGCTAACATTTTCATTTTTCTCATCTTTCTCTCTCCTTTTATCATTGATTCATCCCACTTCCCATGGGTAAATTTTACAGCATCTTGCTCAGGAAATCCTTCGTCCGCTTGTGCTGGGGATTTGCGATCACATCCCGCGGATTTCCCTGCTCCACAATATAGCCGCCGTCCATGAAGACCACCCGGTCGCCCACCTCGCGGGCGAAGCCCATCTCGTGGGTCACGACCACCATGGTCATGCCGGCCTCCGCCAGCTGGCGCATGATCTTTAGCACCTCGCCCACCATCTCGGGGTCCAGGGCTGAGGTCGCCTCGTCGAACAGAATGACCTCCGGGTCCATGGCCAGGGTGCGGGCGATGGCCACGCGCTGCTTCTGGCCGCCGGAGAGCTTGGACGGGTAGACGTCCGCCTTGCTCTCGAGGCCCACCTGCTTTAGCAGGTCCATGGCCCGCTTGTCCGCCTCCTCCTTGGGCATCTTCTTGACTCTTCGAAGGCCGATGGTCACGTTGTCCAGAACACTTAAGTTCTCAAAGAGGTTGAACAGCTGGAACACCATGCCGAATTTTTCGCGGTACTTGTCGATTTTCATGTCCTTGCGCAGAATGGATTGCCCGTGGAACAGAATGTCCCCCTCCGTCGGGATCTCCAACAGGTTTAGACACCGAAGCAGCGTGGACTTTCCGGAGCCGGAGGGCCCGATCACCACGACCACCTCGCCGCGGTCGATCTCCAGGTCCACATCCTTTAAGACCTCCAGGCTGCCGAAGTTTTTCTTGAGCCCCTTTACCTGGATAATGATTTCTTTTCCGTCAGTCATGTGCGTGCAGCCTCCTCTCCAGTATATTGACCAGCTTCTTTAAGATGTACGTGATGATGAAGTAGATGAATGCGGTCACGATCAGCGGCTCAAACGCCAGGAACGTGTTTGCCCGGACCGAGTTGGAGGTGTAGGTCAGCTCGTGCAGCGCGATGACCGACACGATCGACGTATTTTTGATCAGCAGGATAAACTCGTTGCACAGGGACGGCAGGATGTTCTTGATCGCCTGTGGGATGATGATGTACCAGTTGGCCTGCATCTTCGACATGCCGATACACCGGGCCGCCTCCATCTGGCCCTTGTTGACCGCCTGCATGCCGGCTCTGGTGTGCTCCGCGATGTAGACGGAGCTGTTCACGGTCAGCGAGACCACCGCGGCCCAGAAGGGCGGCAGGGAGGTCGCGATGCCGTAGTAGACGATAAAAATCTGTACCATGACCGGTACGCCGCGGATGAAGTTGATCCACCCGTCGATGATGCTGCTGATAATCTTGTAGTTCTGCACGCGGACCATGCCGATGGCCACACCCAGAATCGTCGCCATGATGAGCGTCCAGAACGCCAGCAGCAGCGTAACCTTCAGGCCTTCCAGATAGTAAAATCCGTACTTGCCCAAGAATGTAAAATTCAACCCAAATATCATATAGATCCCCTCACGCTCTGTAGTTGATTACTCGCCAATGATCTCGATTAAATACTTGCGGATCTGGAGGCCGTCCATCTCCACGAAATAGATGTTCTGCTCTCTGCCGCGCACGATCTGCCCGTCAATGACCGGGAAGATACAGTGGTTGCCCGCCAGCATGGATTTAAGGTGCCCCGGAGCGTTGCCGGAGCAGGTCCCGTAGGTGGGAAGCATGTGCGTGTGTACGTAGGGATAGTCGTTTGGAACCAGGCGGTCCAGCTGCAGCTCAATGTCCTTCTCCACGCAGGGGAGCGCCTCGTTTACCATAATCCCGGTGGTGGTGTGCTTGGTGATCACGGCCACCATGCCGTTCTTGATCCCGCTCTCCTCCACCGCCTTCTTCACCTCGTCGGTGATTAAAATCATCTCAAATTCTTTGTGTGATACCACCTGATTTTCTACTAACTTAACCATGTTAACCCTCCAATCCTAAGAAGCGAACTGCGTTTCCGCCTAACACTGCGTCCATGACATCCTTGCGCAGCGGGAGATTCTTGATTCCCGCAAGGCTTCTGACGTGGCGGAATCTGGGGTTGTTGGAGCCGAACATCACCTTGTCCGGGAAGCAGTTCTGCAGCCAATTCAAATTCATGTTCACGGAGAACAGATGCTCGTAATAGTTCTTCGGCGAATCCATGTAAACCATGGAGGTGTCGGCGTACACGTTGGGGTACTTCATCAGCATCATGATGGTCTCCTCCCACCAGGGCCAGCCCATGTGCGCCAGGCAGATTCGCAGCTTCGGGTAATTGACGGCCACGTCCTCAAAACGGATGGGCTCAGAGTACTTGGCGGGCGTGTTCGGCTCCCAGCTGTAACCGGCGTGGAACATGATCGGCTTGTTTCTCTCCTCACAGATCTCGTAGAGGGGCGCCAGGCACGGATCGTCCGGGTACATGTGCAGGCGGGAGAGGTTTAATTTAAGCCCTGCCAGCCCAAGCTCGTCGAAGGCCCGGATCAACTCCTCCTTCGCGTCCGCCCGTCTGGGGTCCACGCCCGCGAAGCCGATAAAGTGCTCCGGGCTTCTGGCGATGATCTTCACCATCTCATCGTTGCTCACGATGGCCCGGCCGACCTCTGTCGAGTAGTCCTCCGGCAGGAGAACCACCTTGTCGATCTGGGCGTCCTCAAGGAGGGTCAGCTCAAAATCGATGGGGTTGATTCCGGATTTAAACACGCCGAACTGCTCTCTTCTGAACAGCAGATCCTCTGTGCTTCCATTGATCTCGTCAAATAATAACGGATGTGCATGAATATCAATTACCATACCTTTACGCTCCTTTATGTTTTATTAAAATGAAATTTTGTTTACAGATACGGGTCGAACACGGAGATCACCTTTGCCGCCCGGGCTGCGCCGCTGTGCATGCAGTCCGTGATGGGCTTTCCGTCGATGAGCGCCGCGATGAAGCCTGCAAAGTAGGAGTCACCGGCGCCCACGGTGTTGACCACGTGCTGGACGGGAACGATGTCGCCGCGGTAGAAGTTCGCGCCGTCGTAGGCGATGGAGCCGTCCTTTCCGAAGGTTGCCACCATAAGCTTCGCTCCCAGGGAACAGGCGTAGCGCAGGAACTCTTTTCCGCTCTCCAGGCCGCCTGAGATGGAGACTAAGCCGCAGTCGATGTTTTCCAGCACCTGCTTTAAATCCGGGTGGTTTAAGTTGTTCCCCAGGTCGAAGAACACCTTCACGCCCCGCTTTCGGATATCCCCCAGCCGACCGTTCAAGCGGCCGGTGAAGTCGCTGTGCATGATGTCGTGCTGGCAGATAAAGTCGATGGCCTCCTCAGAGAACTGGTAGTTCTGCATAATTCCACGGACCGGCTGTCCGTGTACCCGGTCGTTGTCCACCAGGTGGAGCGGCACCCGGGGCGTCTCTCCGCCGGGAATAATCTCTAAGTGGGAGCAGTCGATCCTCCGCTCGTCAAAGGCCGCCACGCACATCTTTCCGTAGGCGTCGTCCGATACGGCGGAGACGATGGACGACTGCACGTCGTCCCGCATATCAAGCAGATTAAAGAGCACATCCACGCCGTTGCCTGTCACGTAACAGCGATTGTCAAAATCGGGATAGTAGTCGATGCACACGTACCCCGCAGCTGTGAACTTTACCATGATTGTTTTCCTCCATGATCCAGTTTGCGTTTTGTCTTGTTGTTATGTATCATCATGTTACATCTTAGAATCATTATATTACATGTTATCCTAATTTGCAAGCAATTTCTCTGCTTTTTTATCCATATTTTTCACCTCCCCCTCCTTCTTCCCTGTTTTACCTAGCAAAAATGACGGGAATTTTTAAATTCCCGTCATTCTTATAGAATACTTAATATGATTCGGTTGCTACCTCTTTTTCTAAACGTTTTGATCAGACAAATAGCGTCAGCTTATACCGCTCCGGGTCCACAATGACCTGGCTGTAGTGAACCGGCTCGCCCTCCGGGTCGAAAACCTGCTCCTTGTGGAACAAAAGCGCCTGGCCGGAGGATACGTGCAGATACTCCGCCTCCGCATTAGTGGCGTAGCAGATGCCGATGGTCTTGACCGCGTGGGCCATCACCGTGCCGTGCTTTCTCAAGGCCTCATAGATGGAACCGGTCAGGTTCTCGCCCGAGAGGTAGCTGTACTTGGAAGGAAAGTACGCTTCCTCCAGCATCACCGGATCCCCGTCGCTCTTTCTCACCCGGACAATCTTTAACACCCGGGCTCCCTCCTCGATCTGGAGGTACATGGCCACCTTGGGGTTGGCCTGGGTCCACTCTAAGGAGATCAGCTCGGAGGTTGGAACCTTCCCCTCCGCCTGGCAGGTCTCGGTGAAGCTCATGATCTTGTTGGAAAATTTGCGGTTCAGTTTCTTTTTCGCCACGAACGTGCCGATGCCCTGCCGCTTCATCACGTACCCTTCGTCCACCAGATATTCGATGGCCTTTCGCACCGTGATCCGGCTCACCTGATAGGCCTCGCCCAGATTCTGCTCGGTCATCAGCTTGTCGCCTTCCTTCAGCGTCCCGTCCGTGATCTGCTGTTTAATGTCATCTACGATCTGCTGGTATAAAGGAGTACTGGAATCTTTATTCATTACACACACCCATTCTGAATTGATAATATGTTGTCATGTAACCTCTATAACACTTCAAATATAGCACAAAAACCTGGGATTGAAAAGGGTTTTTGCGCCCTGGTTCTGGGAAAATGGAAAAAACTGTGATATGATTGGAGTGTACGACACAGAGAGGAGGGGGAAATATGGAGCGTGACATCGATTATGTGATCGCGGTGGCGGAGTGCAAGAGTATCTCCCGCGCCGCCGACCTTCTATATATCAGCCAGCCGTCCCTCAGCAGATACCTGTCCAACCTGGAGGACGAGCTGGGCGTCAACCTGTTTATCCGCACGATCAACGGCACGGAGCTGACCGAGGCCGGGAAAATCTATCTGGAGTACGCCAAGGAGATTCACCTGCTCCGGGGCACCATGAAGTATAAGCTGCGGGAGTTTCAGAAGTCGAAGACCAACCGGATCCGCATCGGGATGACGTTAAACGCGGCGTCGCTGTCCGCCTTCAATGTGGAGGCGGAGGTAAAAAAGAAATATCCGGATTGCAGCATCGAATTGTTCAATATCTTTTCCAGGGACATGGAGGCCGCACTGAGAGAGCGGAAATATGATTTCGCGATCGGGCCCAACCTTGGGCTCCCTCCTGAGTTCGCCTACGACAAGCTCTACAGGGATCCCTATATCCTGGTGGTCCCGGACCGCTATGACATCGAGGCGCACGCCGAGCGGCGCGACAGCTGCAAATTCCCGTTCGTGGACTTGAGAAAGCTTCCGCCCATGGATTATATTCTCCAGGAGGACACCACCTTCGTGCGAAAGGGGATCAACCGGCTGCTCCAAAATCTTGGCTGCGCCATCACGCCGCGGCTTCTGGTCACAAGCAGCACCCTGGCCATGCAGGCGGCGGAAAACGGAATCGGCGCCTGCATCGTGGTGGTGGGACACCTGGCATATTTAAATCACATCGAGCACCTGCGCTTCTACCAGATCAGCGATGTGGAATATTCCTCCGCGGGTGTTGTCTACCTCCGCAACCGAAAATTCTCCAAGGAGGAAAAATATTGCACCTCCTGCATCCGGCGCGCGCTGCTCGCGGGGGAGGAGGAGATCATAAAGCGGCTGGAGACGGCCGGGAGAATCGGGGGGATAGCATAAAGCTATGCCCCTATTTTATTTAGGCATTGGCCAAATATGCCGCAGCCTCCTATACTGAAGTCAGATGAAAAAATGTGCCGGCCGGCAAAGCGACGTCTAACTACACATAGGAGGGAATTTTATGAATATGACTTTGTTTTGGGCTTTTATCTGTCTGGTTATTTTTGTCGTGGTCCTGGCTCATCCGAAGCTGCCGAACTGGATGACCTTTATCTGTATGGCCCCGGTGGTGCTGTTTGCCCGTGTGATGGAGGCCGGTGATATCTACGGTGTCCTAAACAGCTCCAGCCTTCACCTGATGGTGATCATCTGCATGTTCTCCGGCATGATCGCCGCCACCGGCCTGGACGTGGTGATCGGAGATTTTGTGGATCACATGACCAGCTCCCAAACCGGCAAGCGGAAGGAAATGATGGTTTTCGCCATCGTCTACCTCAGCTCCGGGCTGATCTCCACGGTGCTTCAGAACAGCTACGTGGCGCTGGCGTTCCTGCCGGTTTTACAGAGCATCGCCAGAAAGAACCGCATAAGCCTCTCCAAGCTGGTGCTCTTCGTCATCTTCGCCACGACCCTGGGCGGCGCCATCACCCTGATCGGAACGCCGACCAACGTCTACGCCAACACGGCGCTGGAAGAGGCAGGGCTTGCGCTCTTTGGCATGCTGGACTTCGCATGGGTCGGCATCCCGATCTTCATCGCAGGCGGTATCTACATGATTTTCATGAACCGCTGGTGCACGTCCTACAGCGATTTCGGCGATGAAGTCGAGGAAAAATCCCTGACCCGCGAGCAGAAGAACAAGCAGAAGGTCGTGGGGATCGCGTTCCTGGTGTTTATCATGGCTCTGGTGCTCAAATCCTTAAAGGTCATCTCCATCGATCCCAACTATGTGGGCTACGCCATGATCGCCATCGCCGTCCTGACCACCATCGTCTCCCCCAAGGAGGCCATGAACTCCTTAAACGCAGAGATGATTCTGTTCTGCGCGGGCATCAATCTGATGATCGCGGTGATGAACAAGAGCGGCCTCGGGGAGCTCTTTGGGACCGCGATCATCAACATCATCGGCGACTCCAAGAACCTGTACCTGATCACCGCCGTGCTGTGCATCGGTTCCTCCATCGCGACCCAGTTCATGAACAACATGGCCTGCGCGGGGATGCTGGCTCCGGTGGGGATCTCCATCGCGAACGCCATGGGCGCAAACCCCCAGGCCATCGTCCTGGCCATTGCCATCGGCGCGGGCTGCTCCTACCTAACCCCTATCGCCTCCGGGACCAACCAGACCATGATGATCTTCACAAAGTTGAAATTCCAGGACTTCGCGAAATTCGGGTGGCCGCTGCTGATCATCTCCTGGATCCTCTGCGTGGCGATCCTTCCGCAAGTATTCCCATTCTTCTAAAGAGGTGACCGACTTATGAGAACTGAACTTGAGCGTTCCTCCCCGTCCAGGGAGGGTATAAACCCGGAGTACATCATCAATTTTTTAAATGCCTGCGAGAAGGCCGAATCGGAGATCCACGGGATCATGATTGCACGGCATGGCCGTGTGATCTTTGAGGCCTACAACGCGCCCTACGCCGCGGACATCCCGCACATCATGCACTCCTTCACAAAGATCTTAACCAACACGGCGATGGCCCTCGCCTACGGGGACGGGCTTTTGCGCCTGGAGGACCCGCTGCTCAAATACTTCCCGGAGTATGAGGACAGTGCCAACGAGTACCTGAGGGCGTGCACCATCCGCGACATGATCACCATGCGAAACGGGCAGGAGCGGAGCATCGGCGGCAACGAGTGGCGGCCGCTAAAAACCAGCTGGAAGGAGGCCTATTTCCAGGTTCCATTTGACAAGGAACCCGGAAAGACCTATATGTACTCCAGCGGAAACAGCTACATCCTGTCCTACATTGTGCAGAAGCTGGAGGGAAAGACCTGCCGCGAGCTGGTGACAGAGCGGGTGGGGAGAAAAATCGGCCTCACGGACTTCCCGTGGATGCAGAGCCCCGAGGGCGTCTGCTCCGGCGGAAACGGCGTGTCCCTGACCACCGAGGACATGCTGCGCCTTGGCCTGCTCTACTTAAACAAGGGCAGATGGAACGGGGAGCAGCTGATCCCCGAGGACTGGATTGATCTCGCCATGGGCTACCGGGATCCCATCGAGCCCGTGGACGGCCTGCAGTACAACTTCCACTGGGACCACTGGGCCGACATCTGGGCCGCCCGCGGCATGTTCGGGCAGACCTGCGGGCAAGTTCCCGCTCTGGATATGGTGTTCGCCATCACGGCGGCGGATAAGAATTATGTGGCCATGAGGTTGTTCCAGAGGGAGATTGTGGATAAGGTGAAGAGGGGGATGGATGTGGCGGACGAGGCGGCCGGGGGCTGCGAGGCGGCTGCGGACGGCGGAGCCACCTGGGCCAGATTCGAGGACATTCTGCGGCAGAAGGGGCTGAGGATGAGCCTGGAAGGGAAGAATGTCTCCGTCCGGGAACACGTTATACCGCCTGCGAGGGATCTGGTGTTTGTTCCGGAGGAAAACGCAGATGGGATAAAGAAGGTGGAGCTCCATTTCACGGAGGACCGAAAAGTGGTCTATGTGATGGAGGATGCGCGGGGGCGGCATGAGGTTGCCGCGGGATTGGACCACTGGGTTTCCGGAACCACCACCATGACCGGCGCCTGCCTCCACCACCAGTACGAGCCGGAGGTGTCCAGAGTTTCGGCGATCGCCTACTGGAGCAGCCGTGATACGCTGATGATGGAATGGCGATTCCCGGAGATGGCGTTCTTTGACCATGTGAAGGTGACGTGGGAGAAGGACACGGTGAAGGTGGACCGATGGGTGAACATGAATTCCCAGGATTTGGAACGTCCGACCTTGATCTTGAACTGATTTCATGGATATATCGTCAGAGAAGGGGGAGAGACCGGCAGCGCGCCGGGATCTCTCCCCTTTTTATATGTATCGCCGTAGCACTCGATCGCGGCGGACAGGGAGCCCGGACGGGCCCCGCTCACATCAGACTCTCTATCAGCTCCCGATCCTCCGGTTCCATCCGGCGCAGCGCATAGCTTGGCGCTCTGCGCAGCACACTCTCTGTGCAGGGCGCAGTGTATGCGCAGCTCTCGATCAATTGAGAATTCAATACCTTACAGATGTCACCAGACGTCTGCATCTGCTTTTCCACGCGTGTCTCCCAAATATGCGCCTTTTGGGCGTTCCCATTCTTCTGTTCCAGCTCCTCACCCAGCGATATGATTTCCATGCACAGCAGGATCTGCCGGTAAATCTCTGCAATCGAATCCAACAGTTCTTCCCAATAGCTGAAGGCAACCCCGCAGCAGTCCCTTGCGAGCGTTGCAGGGATCGCCTCCACCCAATGCTTGGAGGAAAGCTCATCCATTATCTTGCTGCTGGAGTCATACGCCTTTTCAATGAAGTAGAGGGCCTTCTGCCCTGCAGCCGGGCGCTCCGCCAGAAGGATCCTGGCCTTCAGAAGCAGTGCCTCCGGCAGCAATTTCTCTTCCTTTTTGTTGGCGATGACCGCGTCCACATCCTTGTGCGCCTTTGCGTACTCCTTCTGATGGAGGAACACCTTCCCCCTGACCAGATAGGAGGGCGCTTTCACAAAGGATTTCTCCACCTGGTGATTCAAAAAGTACAGCGCATCGCCCGGCAGTCTGGAATCATCGGATCTTTGCATCCTCTGATAGCAGAGCGCGCCCATCTCACCGAATATCCTTCCATTCACCGGATAGTTCTGCAGCACCCTTCGGTAATAAGCCGACGCCTCATTGGGACAGTTGTTGATTTTGTAAAATTTTTCCAGATTCATACAGTAGCTGGCGTACAGATCGTAAACACCGTTCATATGTTTGACATTGTAAAAACAGCCCAGGCATCTCTTTCTTCTCCGCTCCTCCACCGCTATATAGCCGTAATTGGAAATATTGGCATGGATCGGCATGAGGTCGATGGAATTCAGACAATCTTCCAGGGCCTCAGGGAACTGCTCCAAATCCATGTGGATGAGCGCCATCTCCGCCATCAGCGCGGCACACAGCTCCGGGCTTGCCTCGTCCTCCTGCTGCTCCAGGAGGAGAACCTCGGCGTAACAGAGAATGTCTTCCAGGGTGTCCGGGGAGGAGGCAGCTGGTCCCGGCTCGTCCGTCCCCGGCTCCAGCTCGGCCACCTCCGACTCCAACTCGTCCGTCCCAGACTCCAGCTCCTCTTCCTCCGCCTCTGCCTCTTCCTCCGCCTCCCCCGTCTCCGGCGCTTCCCCATTCTCAATCCTCAGCCGCATGCAGCGAAGCTGCAAGATTGTAATCCGGCTGCTGCCAATCCCGTTCGCTTCCGCCGTGGCGACAAAATCCCGCACCCAGTAATCCGGCACACTGTGCAGAATCAAAACCTGCGCGGTGCGCTCATAGATCGAGAGCTCCTGCGGGAAAAAGGGCTGGATCTCGTAGAACAGGGACACGACCTCCTGAAAAGCCCCGTCCTCCAGACACTGCGCCTGCCTGGCATCCCAAACCACAAAATCCGCTTGGGTGGGCGTATAGTCCTCCAGGCTGATCTCACCTGGATCCATGTCTAACCCGTCAGCGTTGTCCGCGTAAAACATCGCAGCCGCGTAGATTTTTTCTATAAATTCGTCCGGGCTGTTTTCCATGTCAATGCATTCTTCCCACAGCTTCTGTTGGTATGCCTCGTCGATGACATCCTTGTCGGTTGTTATATCGATGTCTAGAAATGAAAATACTTCTTGTATGGTCATTGGAGTCTCCTTGAAAAATATTTATCTTCCATTTTGAGTAAATGAGCAGATTTGAAATAAACCTTGGAACCCGCATAAACGCAGAATTACCGAACTCGTTACATGGCTTATCTGAACTTTTGCTTTCAATATGCCGTCCCCGGAGGATATCACTCTTTCTACCATGTTATTTATTAATGTCTATATGCAGCTCAATATCTCTCGCGCCATACATCACGCGGACAATATTTACTGCCTGTGCAGCATCATCTACCACGTAGAAAACGATATAATTGTCTACCGGCATGATTCGTAACCCACGACTATGCCATGGCTCCCGATCAAATTTGCGAAAACGATAGGGCAGCCTCTCCAACCCTATAATATTCTGCTCCAGCCTATCTAGTTGTCCGGCAGCATTTTCTGGTGCCTGCAGCTCAAAAGCGATATATTCAAAGATACTTCTCAAATCTATATCGGCCTGTTCTGAAATTCTTACATCGTAGGTCATAAACCATAGTCCTTTCGAAGATCCTCAAAGGCCGATTTTGCCGATTTTGTACGCCCCGCCTTTATATCTGCCAGCCCTTTTTCCACTTCTGCATCGAACGCTTCGCCTGATAGCTCACTGACATCCATTGGCCTTCTATTTGGCATTTTTACTTCAAAAGGCAAACCCCTCTGCAAAATAATCTGCTTGTAAAACATATTAATTGCACTGGAGGCCGGAATCCCAAGCGCTGACAGAATGGCTTCCGCTTGTTCCTTAACCTCTGGTTCAATTCTTGCATATAAATTAGCTGTCTTCGCCATATGTGAACCTCCTAATGATAAAAAACGCCTCTTGCTCAACATTAGTATATCAAAATGTACACACAAACGCAATACAATTAGCACAAGGCAATCTTTTTTACCTAATAATATTTTGTCCCCGCCTATACTCCTATCACGCCACATACAAAAAGCCGGGAAACCAGCATAAACACTGGCTTCCCGGCTCCACCTTTTTATTCGAATTCAATCGTCGCCGGCGGCTTCGGAGACAGATCATAGCAAACTCTGTTCACATTCTCCACCTCAGCCAAAATCCGGTCGGTAATCTTTAACAGCACATCCCACGGCACCTGCTCCACGGAGGCGCTCATGGCGTCGATGGTGTTGATGGCGCGGATGATCACCATGTACTCAAAGCTTCTGGCGTTGTGCTTCACGCCCACGCTCTTGAAGTTCGGCACCACGGTGAAGTACTGCCAAACCTTCTGGTCCAGACCCGCCTTCTCGAACTCGTCGCGCAGGATGGCGTCGGACTCGCGCACCGCCTCCAGACGGTCACGGGTGATCGCACCCAGGCAGCGCACGCCCAGGCCCGGGCCCGGGAACGGCTGACGGTAAACCATGGAGTGGGGCAGTCCCAGCTCCACGCCGCAGGCGCGAACCTCGTCCTTGAACAGCTGCTTAAGCGGCTCCACCAGCTCGAACTTTAAGTCCTCAGGCAGCCCGCCCACGTTGTGGTGGGATTTTACCATCTTGGCGGTCTTGGTTCCGCTCTCGATGATGTCCGGGTAGATGGTTCCCTGGCCCAGGAAATCGATGCCGTCCAGCTTTCTGGCCTCCTCCTCGAACACGCGGATGAACTCGCTGCCGATGATCTTGCGCTTCTGCTCCGGATCGGACACGTTCTCCAGCTTGCCGAGGAAGCGCTCCACCGCGTCCACGTAGATCAGATTGGCATGCAGCTGGTTCTTGAACACCTCCACAACGCTCTCGGACTCGTTCTTTCTCATCAGACCGTGGTTCACGTGCACACACACCAGCTGATTGCCGATGGCCTTAAGCAGCAGGGCCGCCACAACCGAGGAGTCCACGCCGCCGGACAGAGCCAGCAGCACCTTTCTGTCGCCCACCTGGCGGCGGATCAGTTCCACCTGGTCCTCGATGAAGTTCTTCATGTTCCAGTTCGCCTCTGCATGGCACTCGTCGAACACGAACGCCTTCAGAGCGTCTGCGTCCGGGATCTCCTGGTACTGCACCGCGCACTTGGCTGTGGGGTGGTCGATGGAGATCATCGGGATACCGCACTCGTACAGCGCCGGGTCGATGTCCACCGCAGTTCCGTCCACCACGCGGTTCTCACCGCCGTTTAAAATAATACCCTTCACATTCTCAAGCTTTTTTAACCCTTCCACGCCGATATCGTGGGGATGGATCTCGCTGTAAACGCCCATGCTGCGGATTTCACGGGCTACAACTGTGTTCTCCGTGCTCCCCAGATCCAGAATTACGATCATATCCTGTTTCATCGTTTTCTGCTCCTTTTTCTTTTGTTTTCTTGTTCCGCCGGAATGTCCCGACTGCCGGATCTCCCGGCCCTTACGTTTCATTATAGACGATAAATGAAAAATAGAAAAGATATTTCTTAGACAAAATCTGCGCCTCACCCCTCCGCGCGTTTCACCTCAAACACATTTTTGTCCACCGACACCAGACCTTCCTCCTGCATCCGCCCCAGCTCCCTTGTGAGCGCGCTGCGGTCCACGCACAGATAGTCCGCCAGCTCCAGCCGTCCCATGGGCGAGACGAACCGGCGGCTGCCCTGCCGCTGCACCTGCTGGGACAGCCAAACCAGGATCCGGCCGCGGATGGTCTTCTTGGAGATCACCTCCATCTTGTCCATCAGCTGGATGTTTTTTTGCGCCAGCAGCGTCACCATGTTTTCCACCAGCCGGTGGTGGAACACGCAGGAGGCGCCGCAGGTCCGCAGCACCTTGTGGAAATTCATCAGCAGAATCCGGCAGTCGCTTGCGGCCTGGAAGGAGACCGTGCTCCCGGTCCGGTCCCCGCAGACGAAGCTCTCGCCGAACACCGCCCCGCGGTCAAGGGACAGCAGGATGGATTTCTGCCCCCACACGTCCTCCTTGATCATCTGCACACTCCCGCTCATCACCGCGCCGATGCAGTCCAGGCTCTCCCCCTCCAGGAAAATGAATTCCCCGCGGGAAAAGCTGCGGGCCACAGCCCCCAGGCACTGCAGCATCGCTCCGATCTGCCCCTCCTCAATTTTTCCGAACAGCTCCATGTCCTTCACTTCTCTTGTGATATCTTCCATACCGATCTTCCTTTCCGCTTCCAGCATAGCAAAATTCTTCCCACGTTGCAACTGCAACATACAGCCGGCAAAAATTATGATAAATTCATGGCAAAAGAGGAGGAATGATTTTTATGATACGCAGAATTATTCATATCGACGAAGAAAAATGCATCGGCTGCGGCCTGTGCGCCGAGGCCTGCCACGAGGGCGCCATCGGCATGGTGGACGGCAAAGCCCGCCTGCTGCGGGAGGACTACTGTGACGGCCTGGGCGACTGCCTGCCCGCCTGTCCGGCGGAAGCCATCACCTTTGAGGAGCGGGAGGCCCCTGCCTACGACCACGCAGCCGTCCAGGCGGCACAGGCGGCGAAGAAGGCTCAGGCGGGCGACACCGCTTCGGCCCAGCCGGCAGACGGTTCCACCCCATCCCCGGCCGCGTCCGGCTGCCCCGGCTCCCGCGCCGCGAAGCTTGACCGCGCGGAATCCGCATCCTGCGCTGCCTCTGGGGACAACACGTCCGCCACACCCCAAATCGATCTCTCCAGCCAGCTCTCCCAGTGGCCGGTCCAGATCAAGCTGGCGCCTTTAAGCGCCCCCTATTTTGACGGCGCCGACCTTTTGGTCGCCGCGGACTGCACGGCCTACGCCTTCGGCGACTTCCACCGCCGCTTCATCCGCGGCCGCATCACCCTGATCGGCTGCCCGAAGCTCGACAGCGTGGACTACACGGAGAAGCTGACGGAGATCCTGGCGCGCAACCGCTTCAACAGTGTGACCGTTGTCCGCATGGAGGTTCCCTGCTGCGGCGGAATCGAGCACGCGGTGCGCGGCGCCCTGAAGGCCAGCGGCCGCGACATCCCCCTGAGCGTGGTCACCATCTCCACGAACGGGGAAATCCTGTAATTTTGTCAACTATGCCTACCCCAAAAGGAGGGTCTATCATATGTCAGAAACCATGTTTTGTTACCAATGCGAACAGACCAAGGGCTGCAAAGGCTGCACCGGCCCCGCCGGAGTGTGCCAAAAAAGCGCCCGCACCGCCATCCTTCAGGACCAGCTGACCGGCGCCTTAATCGGCCTGGCCCGAGCTACCTCCTCCGGCAGCACGCCCACCGAGTCCACCCACCGGGCCATGATCCACGGCCTGTTCGCCACACTCACCAACGTGAACTTCAGCGACGAGTCCATCGAGGAGCTGACCGCCACCGTGCGCGAGGAGCACAGAAAGCTGTCCCCCAACTGCACATCCTGCGCCTCCCCCTGCTCCCGGGGCGATGAGTACGACTTAAACCTCCTGTGGCAGGAGCCGGACGAGGATGTGCGCTCCTTAAAGTCCCTGCTTCTCTTCGGCCTGCGCGGCATGGCTGCATACGCCTGGCATGCGCTGGCCCTCGGGAAGTCCGACGATACAGTGAACCAGTTTTTCTACCGCGGCATGTTCTATGTGGGCTATGAGGCGGAGGCCGGCGACCTGCTCCCCCTGGTGCTGGAACTGGGGAGTGTAAACCTGCGCTGCATGGAGCTGCTGGACGCCGCCAACACCGGCGCCTTCGGCGATCCAACCCCCGCGGTAGTCTCCTTCACCGTGGAGAAAGGGCCGTTTATCGTCATCTCCGGCCATGACCTGCACGACCTGAAGCTGCTCCTTGAGCAGACCAAGGGGACCGGCGTGAACGTCTACACCCACGGGGAAATGCTCCCGGCTCACGCCTACCCGGCCCTCGCCGCTTATCCCCATTTAAAGGGAAATTTCGGCACTGCCTGGCAGAACCAGAACCGGGAGTTTGACAACATACCCGCCCCGGTTCTGTTCACCACCAACTGCCTAATGCCCCCCAGGGATTCCTACGCGGACCGCGTGTTCACCACCGGCCCTGTGGCCTTCCCCGGCATGAAACACATCGGCGAGGACAAGGATTTCTCCCCTGTGATCCAGAAGGCTCTGGAGCTTTGCGGATACAGCGAGCCCCGCAGCTTTACCGGCTCCAACGGGGGACCGGGGACCGTCACCGGCTACGGCCATCACGCCATCCTCGAGGCCGCGGGCCAGGTGGTGGAGGCCGTCCGCTCCGGTGCAATCCGCCATTTCTTCCTGGTGGGCGGCTGCGACGGCGCGCGCCCCGGCCGGAGCTACTACACCGATTTCGTGAAGCAGGCGCCCAAGGACAGCGTGATTCTGACTCTGGGTTGCGGCAAATACCGCTTCAACGACCTGGATCTGGGCGCCATCGGCTGCCTGCCGCGTCTCATGGACATGGGACAGTGCAACGACGCCTTCGGGGCGATCAAGGTGGCCCAGGCCCTGGCGGATGTCTTTAGCTGCGGGGTCAACGACCTGCCGCTGACGCTGGTGCTCTCCTGGTATGAACAGAAGGCGGTCTGCATCCTGCTCTCCCTGCTCCACCTGGGAATAAAGAACATCTACATCGGCCCCACGCTCCCGGCCTTCATCTCCCCCGGAGTCTTAAAGATTCTGGCCGGAGAGTACGCCCTCACACCGGTGTCCACCCCCGGGGAGGACTTAAAAAAGATTCTCGCCGACAGCTAACTAAAAAATGCCGTCTGTGGGACCGGATTTCACTCCCGTCCCACAGGCGGCATTCTCTCGTTTTTTAAAGGATCACGGTGCCATGTCCCACCGTGTGGATTGTCAGCTTCCCCGTCTCCGCGTCCATCACCACGGAGCGCCCGTAATCCGCTCCCGTGTCCTCCGCCACGATGCGCACCCGCATGGCCGCTAACGCCTCCTTGACCGCCTGCACGTTCCGGTCTCCGATGCCCTCCATGGGGCCCTTGACCGCGAACATGGTGGCGCCGCCCACAATCTTGGCTGTGATGATCCCCCGGCTGGCCCCCATGGCCAGCATCCGCTGCATGAGATGCACGCACCCCGTGTCCGCGAACTTGTCCGGGTTCGTCCGCTCGATGGCGTCGCTGCTTTTGGGCAGAAGAATGTGCACCATTCCGGCAATCTGTCTCAATGGGTCATAGAGGCACACGCCCACGCAGGACCCAAGGGCGTATGTGGCAATCTTTCCGGGGCTCTTTACCACGCGCATCTGCGCGATTCCCACGACTACCGGTTTATCCACCATACATTTCTCCTAAAGCGCCGAAGATCCGTTTCAGGGATTTCATATCCGGAAGAAACAGCACATGGCTGACAATCGTCTGATCATTGATAAAGTACCGGTCCTCAATCAGCAGCAGATCGTCGCTGTGATCCGCAAAGTAGATGATCGGCACGCTGAGCAGGGAACCGATCATATCCCGGCTCACCTCCGGCACGGAGACCTCTATGGAAAGATTCATCAGCGCCGACAGGGCATTGATGTAGGAACAGCACATAATGTTTCCCACCTCAGAGATGGCGGAGACGTTCAGCTCGTCAAAAATCTGGTCCGCTGTCACCGGCTCGCCCAAAAGCTTCTCCAGCATCGTCTCGGCGAAGAGCTCGCTGATCAGGAACATGAAGATTCCGTTCACGTCCCCGCCGGTCTGCACCAGAACCCCCACGCGCACGGCCTCCATCCCCCCGAGGGCCTCCGGCACCTCGTTGAAGCCCAGGATCCGGACCATGGGACACTCCATCACGATCTTCTCACCCAGCATGTCGGAGAGAGCCGTCACTGCGTTTCCAGTTCCAATATTTCCCAATTCTTGCAGCATGTCTTTGGCATCGCTGTCCAGTTCTGAATATCGATTCATGATAGCTCAAACTCCTCCACCAGATTTTTTAACATTGCGGCCTGAGCCGACAGCTCCTCGCTGGCCGCCGCGCTCTCCTCGGCGGTTGCGGAATTGCCCTGCACAATCTCGGTCACCACCTCAATATTCTGTCTCACCTGGGAGACAGAGTCCGCCTGATGAACAGAGGCCTCGGAGATCCGGTTCACCATCCCCAGCATGGCCTCCATGGCTTCCACAACCTTCTGGAGCGCCTCGAATGTCCGGTTGGCCGTGTGCGTTCCCCCGTCCACCTTCTCCGTGGTCTGAAGCGCCAGCTGCGCCATCGCCTTGGAAGCGTCCGCCGTCTGGGACGCCAGACGCCGCACCTCGTTTGCGACCACGGCAAAGCCGCGGCCCGCCTCACCGGCTCTCGCCGCCTCCACGGAAGCGTTGAGTGCCAGCAGATTCGTCTGGAACGCGATATCCTCAACCTCCTTGACGATCCCGCTGATCTGCTTGGAGTTCTCGCGGATCGCCACGATGGCCTGCATCATCTCCTCCATCTGCCCGTTGCCGTCGTTTAGCAGCTGTCCGACCTCCTCAAACTGTTCGCGGACGGAGACCGCATCCCTTGCGTTGCTCTTGACGCTGTCCGAAATCTCGTTGACGTTGGCCGCCAGCTCCTCCATGGACTGCGCCTGCTCCACCGCGCTCTGGGACAGAAGCTGCGCGCCGCCAGCCACCTGCTCCGCTCCGCTGGCCACCTGATCGGAGGTGTTGGAGATGCGCGTGATCGCATTGTTCAGAAGCTTTGTGATCTGATCCATGGCATTCCCCAGCGCCTTAAAATCCCCCTTGTAGGCAACGTCTGAGCGATAGTTTAGCTTTCCCTTTCCGATATAGACTAAGCCCCTCTCCACCGAATCCACATAGGACTTTAAGGCCGCAGCGGTCTCCCGCACGCAGTCCGCCAGCTCTCCCAGCTCGTCCCTTGACTGATATTCCACAGTGACAGCCAAATTTCCTTTTGCCAGCTGTCTTGCCGCATCCTTGACCTCCGCCACAGGGCTTGTGATCCCCTTTGTGATCTCGCGCCAAAGCAGTGTGGCAATTGCAAAGAGCAGAACGACCAGAAACACGAAAATTCCAATCATCTGTCTCTTCACCTGGTGCCCGTTGTCCAGATAGTTCTGGGCCCGCACTCCGCACTCCTGGGTGATCGCCTTTAAGCTGGCCCTGGCAAGGGAAGCGTTGGGCTCATACTGCTCGCGGTATATCTCCAGCGCCTTCTCGCGCTGCCCCTCCTTTAAGTAGGCAATCGCCTGGTCTCTGGCCGGCTTCAGCGCTGTGATGTAGCTGGTGAGCTCCTTTAGCTCCGACGAGTCGCCGATCTGCTCCCCCAGCGTCACCAGGCTGCTCTCCACCACGGCGCTCAGGCTCTCCGCTTCCTCAATCTTCTCCATCCTCACACGGTCGTCCAGGCTGGTGCCCCCGTCCAGAATGTTCCGGCCCACCCCTTGAATCGACGTGCGCATCTCATAGGCGGTTCTTGAAACCTGAAATGCCTCATCGTAGAAGGTGTCAAGTGTCCCTGAAACCGTGATAATCCCGTATAGCGCGGCGAACGTGATAATCACATACATCAACATCACGAACCCGTATGACACAAACATTTTCCTTCCAACGGTCAAGTTCTTTAGCTGTCTGCGGATCATTTCTATTCCTCTCTCTCTTCCGAATGTATCGCATTCTCAACTATTTCCGGTAAACTGCGGGACATACATATTGAAACATTGTGCTGTTCCACGCCAACAGTTCCGTATGTCCCACAAACAGGTAGCCTCCGGGCTTGAGCGCGCGGTACAAAAGATCCACCAGCTTTCCCCGGGCCTCCTCCGAAAAATAGATCATCACATTGCGGCAGAATATGATATCAAACAGCCGCGTGGTGGATGTAGGGGCCAACAGGTTCATCTGGCGGAATTTGCAGTGCCTGCGAATCTCCGGAACCACGGTGAACGACTTCCCCTCATCCTGTATCTTGATGTACCGGCTCTGCCAGGTGGGCGGAATATCGCTCAGCTCCCTGGCCGAGTAGTGGGCCTCCTGGGCGGCCTTCACCACCGAATTGGAGGCGTCCGTCCCCAAAATCTCATAGTATGGCAGTATTTTTCCGCTCTGCTCATAGTCCGAGAGCAGCATGGCCAATGTGTAGCACTCCTCCCCGGTGGAACAGCCCGCAGACCATATCTTCAGAAACGGCCCCGTATTCTCCTCGCTGATCTCCGGCAGAATGTGATTCCGAAGATACTCAAAGTGCTTCGCCTCGCGCATAAAAAACGTGTAATTGGTAGTCAGCTTATCGAGCAGCATGTTTTCCAGGTTCTTTGTCCGATCCTGCTCCATCCGCCGCATAAACTGGCCCAGGGAAGTAAATCCCCCCTTCTCCAGCTCCACATTCAGCCGACACTCCGCCAGCGTCCGCTTTTTTGTCAGGTCAATCCCATAGTTCTGAACCATATAAGTGCTCAGCTCCTGGAACTCCTCATCCGTAAATCTGATCAATGCGGCCACCTCCGGCTATCTCCTCCGCCAGCACGGCTGCAAGGGTTCCATCCTCACGGCGAACCACAGCTGCACACGCAGGCGTCATATTTCCTCTGTCATCCATACAATAGGCAGCGATCAGCTGCCCCTCAAATTCCAGAATCCCCTTCACCTCGTGAGGTGCGCCCGGCACCCGGATCACCTCCGGCCTCTGGATCAGGCGTTCCACACGCTCGATCGGAACCTCCGTCCTGGTATCCCCTGTCAATAGACAGATGACCACCCGTTCCCTCTCTAACTCTTCTCCGTTCACGTTTCCTCCCCATCTGCACTGGCCAAAAACCGGCCCAAAATTTCTTCGGCGTCCACCAGAAACGCCAAATGCCCCAGCCCGTCAGGCCGGGCCGCCGCCTTAAGGAACGCGTTCTCCGGGCTCATGGCCTCCCGGGGAATCGCCTGAAACGCCTCCTCCTCGAGGCTGTAAACCCCTTCAATCCGACTCGCCAAAAAACCGCCGCACGCCTCACCCTGTCTCAAGAGCACCGCGTACTGTCCGCTTCCTTCTGTCTCACTTTCCCAGAGCGAACAGAACTCCCGGGCCGGGATCCGAACGCCCTCGTACTCCACGGTCTCCTGTCCCTCGGACGGCCCCTTAAGGATATGCCAAATCCATTCCAGGGAAATTAAAAAGAGAGAACCCCCCGACTCAAAACATATAAATGGTTTGCTCATGGCACAGTCCCCTCTCACTTGGTCATAATCTATTTCCATTTTACCCCATCACGTCAGTGAATGCAATCCGATTCTTGCCCGCTTTTCTTTAATTTTCACTGCTTGGCACGGTTTTTAGCCGGATACGGCAAAAGGACGGCAGTTTTTTCCACATGCCGTCCTTTTGCCGTATCTGTTATCTCCCCCCATAAAATCACGTGGAAATGTCCACCTTATCCCATTCATCCCCACAGACCAGCCAGTTGAGTGCCTTGTGCCGCTCCATCACCACGCCGCTGTCCATCCCGGCCGGGGCGGGAAGCCCGTGGATGCGCGTGTCCACGCAGGCCCAATCCAGCCGGAAGATCATATCGGCCGCGTCCAGAAGCTCCTTGCCGCTTCGCAGCTTCGCCCCCTTAAGCAGCGCCTCCATGCTGTCGCGCTCGCGCATCACCTGGGTTATGCCCGGCACATCGCAGATGTGATCCGGGAAAAACAGCTCCTCCTCATAGCCCAGCGCCCAGAGCATCACAAAGAGCGGCTCGTACTGCCACACGAACTGGATGCGGTCCTGCTCGGTGGAATCGTCGTTGTCCAGGTACGCCTGCTCCGCGGGCGAGAAATACTGCTCCGCCCCGTAGCAGCGCTTGACCGGCTCGATAAACTCCCTGGCCTTCCCTACATCCGCCTCCTCCGACAGGAGGTACTCGCTGTACAGCGCCACGATCAAGAGCGCCGCAGCCCGCCCGGCGATCTCCTCCGCCGTGCGAAAACTCGCCTCCTCCTCGCTCTCGATGAGCGGAAGCCACTCGGTCACGTGGATGTGGCGGGCGCAGATGGCTGCCAGGTTCTCGTTTCTGCGGCGCAGCGCGTCCGCGGGCGCCCCCTCAAAGAAGTGCTCCGGCAGCGGGCGCTCGTAGGGCATGAACCACTCCATCTGGCTCTCCCCCTTGTCGGAGAAGACCAGCTTTCCCTCCTCGCCAAAAAGCGCGGACGCATGATCGGTGAGCAAAAGCCCCCTCACCTTCGCCAGCACCTCAAAGATCGGCGGGTAAGCCATCTCCTCCAGCTGACCCCGGCCCCCGGCCGGGTAGGTACATTTCAGGTTCACAAAGCCCCTGGAGCCGGTCAGCTGGTGAAGGGCATTGATCTTTACGTCCACCTTCTCCGTCTCCACCTGCGCAAAATGGCCGCAGACTCCGCCCACCTGCTTTTTGATGAACTCCCCGCACTTCTCGCCCAGGTCCTGGCCGTACGCGACCACCTCGATGGAGAGATCCCCGTTTTGCAGCACCCCGTCGTTCACGCCCCCGTCCGCGATGCTGGTCCCAAACACCGTGTCGAACGCCCGCAGGATGGCGTTACTGTCCTCCTCCTGGCAAAGGATGTAGAGCGTCGTCTCCTCATTCTTTGTCTCCTTCTTCTTAAAACGATTCAGCAATCCCATCAAAAAACCTCCCTGTACCTTGTCCGGTGTTCTCCGCTGCGCTACCGGATCTCAAAATCGTCTTCCACCCTTATTTTTCAATCTCCTCCACGTACCGCAGCCCCTCCAACTTCCGGATGTCCGAGAGAATCCAGTCGTGGCGCTGCCGTTTGCCCAGATCCAGCTCGATCATCACGCAGGTGTCCTTCTTGTACCACTTGTTCTCCGACCGCCGCACCAGGCTCACTACCCGGATGTTTTTCTCAGCAAAATACCCGGTCAGGGCCAGCATGAACTCCTCGTTCACGCCCTCCGCGTAAATCCGCATGACCCGGGCCTTGCCCATCACGATCCGGTCGATCATCCGGCAGACAAAGGAGGAGGTCAAAATCACCGCGATGCCCCCGAAGGCCCCGAAGTAGAACCCCGCCCCGATGGAGATCCCCAGGGCCGCCGTGACCCAGAGGGCCGCCGCCGTGGTGAGTCCCCGCACCTGGTTGGTCCCGGTCACGATGATGGTTCCTGCGCCCAAAAATCCGATGCCGCTGATCACCTGGGCCGCCATTCTGGCCAAATCCCCGCTGCCGCCGTAATAGATCGATATGTACTCGTTGGTGATCATCGCCAGCGTCGCGCCGATGCACACAAGCGAGAAGGTTTTTAAGCCCGCGGGACGCCCCTTCATCTCACGCTCCAAGCCGATTAACCCTCCGCAGATGGAGGCGATAATCATTCGGAACAGCGCCACCACCTCAAACCGGCTGTCCGAAAACTCCTTCAAATCATACAGAACATCCTGTAAAAATTCCATACTGCACCTCATTCTCCATTGTATTTCTTAATTGCATTTCCTTGAAAAAAGCAGCCGCTTTTAGTATAATCGACCTGACGACATAACGCAAGAAAGGCTGTGCACAAATGCAAAAATTCAGAACCGCATCGCTCTCCCGAAAACTGTTTATCAGCTTCATCATAAGCTTCCTGCTCCCCATGGTGCTCGTCAGCAGCCTGGTGAGCTATCTGTTTGCCAGCCGCCAGTACCGCGAGATCAACCGCCAGGCTGTCAACAACCTGAAACTGATCTCCGCCTACATCACCAAATACATCAACGACGTGGACAATATCACCAAGGCCCCCTACTACCACAACTATTTCCAGTCCAAGTCCTCCATCGAGGACCTAAGCCCCTACGAGCAGAACCAGATCAGCGCCGAGATCGGCCAGCTGCTCCAGCTCACCACCTACTCCCGGGACGATTTTCAGGATCTGGTTGTCATGTCCAACGAGCGCGTTCTCTACTTCAACTCCACCGACTGGTACCAGTACCTCCCCACCGTGAACCCGCTGACAAGCCGCCAGTGGTACACCGCGGCCATGGAGCAGGGCGGGCGCGTGGCCATCGTGCCCACGGACGAGCGCGACCCGAACGCCGAGATTATCAACACCGGCAGCTTTTACATATCCAGGAAGCTAAACAATATCTTCTTCCCGGAGCAGACCAACATCATCATGGTCAACCTGAAGACCGACGCTCTGGAGAGCCTGTTCTCCAGCCTCACAAGCGCAGTGCCGCTCATGATCCTGTTCACCAACGACAGCGGGGAATTGATCTACTCCAACACCCCCGTGGACCAGCAGCTGGTGGACTCCCTGGGAAGTCAGACCCTGTCCTTCAACCACAACACCTGGACCAACTATTCCCAGAAGCTGGATAATTATCCGCTGACCGCCCACGTGCTGCTGTCCGGCTCCTACATCCATGAGCAGGTCACCACCTTCATGATGGCCATCCTGCTGTGCTACGCGGCAGCCGTATGCGTCGCGTACCTGCTCTTTCGGCGGAACAACCAGTGGATCAAAACGCCCACCTACCACATCAAGTCCGTGCTGAAGGAGCTGGAGGAGGGCAACCTGGACAGCCGCTGCCAGGCCCTGCCGGTGCGCGAGTTCAACGAGATCGGCTCCTCCATCAACGCCATGGCCCACCAGCTCCAGGAGAAGATCAAAAACGAGTACGAGCTGCTCATCGCCCAGAAGAACTTACAGTTCCAGGCCCTCCAGTCCCAGATACAGCCCCACTTCATCATCAACACGATCTACAGCTTCATCACGCTCAACCAGATCGGGGAACAGGAGACCTTAAACGACGCGTTCTACGCCTTCGCCCGGCTGTTGCGCTACGTGTTAAGCCGCGATCACGCCACCACCATCGGCAAGGAGCTGGACTTCTTAAACGACTACTGCTCCCTCTTCGTCCTGCGCTTCGGGGACCGGCTCTCCTACGAGATCTGCTGTCCCGACGAGCTGCGCCACTTAGAGCTTCCAAAGCTCCTGCTGCAGCCCCTGGTGGAGAACGCGGTGATCCACGGCATCGAGCCCAGCGTGACGCCCTGCAAGCTGGAAATCTGCTTAGAACGGCATGAGGGCACGCTCTACATCGTCATCGAGGACAGCGGGGTGGGCTTCACCAAGGAGCAGCTAAACTCCCCCAACTCCATCGGCATAAAGAACGTGGAGAACCGGATCCATCTCTGGAACCCGGACGTCCGGCTGATGATCTACCGGATTGAGCACAGCACGATACAAATTTTGGTAATTCCATCCACAGGCGGTGAAAAACTATGAACATTTTAGTGGTAGACGACGAACCCTTAATCCACATTTCCATCGAGAAGCTGATCCTCACCTGCTCTGGCGAGGACAGCGTTTTCCACGCGTACAACGGCCACCAGATGTTGGACCAGCTGGGGGAGCGGGACTTTGCGCTGGCCTTCGTGGACATCAAGATGCCCGGCCCGTCGGGCTTAGAGGCCATCAAGCTGGCGAAGGAGATTTCCCCCTTCACCCGCTACTACATCATGACCGGCTTTGACGAGTTCGAGTACGCCAAGCAGGCCATCCGGCTGAAGGTGGACGACTACCTGATGAAGCCCCTGGACATAAAGACCATCCGGGAGACCCTGACCGCGGCCAGACTGCACGTGCACCTAAACCTGGAGCACAAGAAAAACACCTTCCGCACCTGGCTGGAGAGCTCCCTAAACCGCAGGGACAGCTATTTCGGCGAGTACGCGGGCCACTACTGCAGCCTTCTTCTGGTGAACATCGACGGGGAGGACGTCCCCCCGGAGGAGATCGAGCGGCCCTTCAAGGCCTACGACAGCCATCTGGTGTCCGTGTTCAACGGGGACAGCCTGGTGCTCCTCTGCTTCTCCGAGAAGTCCGAGTACATTCTGGAGATGTACCGGGAGCTGGCCGCCTACGCCTGCCCCCGCGGGCTCACCTGCATGGTCTCCTCCGTCACCAGGGACCCGGCGGAGCTAAAAAACGCCCTGTGGGACTTATCCGACCGCTCCTGCCTCCGGGTCCTGCTGGGCCTGGGCCGGTTCTACCACCTGGCCCCGCTCATGGACCGCAGCCGGGCAGAGCTGGACTTCTGCCGCAGCTGCCTCAAATGGCGGGACGCCTTCGCGGACCGGGACTACACGGCGTTCACCGGCCAGTCGGAACCCCTCGTGAACCAGCTCTTTAAGTCCGCGGAGCTGCAACGGCACCTGGATGAGATTCTGGACTTCATGGCCCTGGCCGTGAAGAGCGACCAGGCGCTCCCGAGAGATCCCGCGGCCTTAAAGGATTACCTCTCCCGCACGGCGAGGGACCTCCTCTCCGGCCCCACCGAGGACTCCAAGGTCCAGTCCATCATCCGCTTCATCCAGGAGCACTACCGGGAGAACATCTCCGCCGCGGAGCTGTCCGAGCGCTTCGGGCTCTCCGCCAACTACATCAGCAACCTTTTAAAGGCCTCCCTGGGGATCCGCTACAACGACTACGTGACCCAGCTGCGCTTAAACCACGCCAAGGAGCTGCTGCTCTCCACCCGCCTGTCCGTCAAGGAAATAACAACCGCCTGCGGCTACTACAGCCAGAGCCATTTCACCAAGCTCTTTTTGGAGCACATGGGCTGCACTCCGGCGGAGTACCGAAAGGCGAAGGAGTAATTGCGGTGTGCCGGGAGCCAGGAATCACCGCACCGTACCGAAAATGTCCCGACAGCAGCCTGCCGGGACATTTTATGGTGCAGCGGGCCGCTGGCGCAGCCCCTGCCCATTGTTTTACATTTTTTTACTAAAACAGCTTTGCAACCCGCTCTTCCATGCTGGAAACCGCCTGCTCGGGGGTGTAGTTGTCCTCCAGGATGCACTTCTGAATCTCGTTGGCAAAAATCTCCTTCGCCTCCTGGTACTGCGGGATAAACGGAGTCTTGTAGGTGCTGAACTCTACCTGGTCCACGATGATCTGCAGGTTCGGATCCTCCTCGATCATCTTCTTGTAGGTGTCAGACTCCATGCAGCTCTCTCTGGTGGGCAGATATCCGGTTCCGTTGGCCCACTTTAAAGCATTCTCGGTGTTGGTCATGAACTTTAAGAACTCCCAGCCGGCCTGCTCCTCTTCCTCAGAGTGGCCCTTGAACATCAGCAGGTTGGAACCGCCTGCCGGGTAGGATAAGGTGCTGTCCTTGGGAACCGCGCCGACGCCCACCTGGAACTCACAGGTCTTCTCCAAGCCCTTTAACTGGGCGCTGCTCTGCATAACCATCGCCGCCGTGCCGCCTGCGAACGCATTCCGGCAAGCCTCGGAGGAGTTGTAGTCCTGGCCGGAGGGCACATGCATGGTTCCCTCGTCGATCATCTCATGCCACAGGTACAGCGGCTTTGCTCCGCTCTCGCCCGCAAATCCGATTCCGTTGGCCTCCTCGTTGAAGATGGTGCCGCCCGCGTTCATCACTAACGCCATGTAGTACCACTGGTCAAGCGGGCAGGAGTAGCCGTAGGTGCCTTCCTTGGTCAGAGCCTTGGCGTCCGCCTTCAAGTCGTCCCAGGTTACCGGAGGCTTGTTCTCGTCCAGCCCGGCGTCCTTGAAGCGGTCCTTGTTGTAGTACAGCACCGGAACGCTTCTGGAGTGGGGCAGCGCTACCAGCGCACCGTCGTAGTAGGAAGCGTCCAGAAGGCCCGGCATAAAGTCGCCGATGTCATAGCTCTCCGCGTCCACAAACTTCTGCAGATCCACCAGCGCGTCGGCGTCCGCAAAGATTCCCAGCATACCGATCTCCATCTGAGCCAGAACGGGAGCCTCGCCCGCCGCCAGAGCCGCCTGCATCTTGGTCCCCGCGTCCGTGTAGGAGCCCTGGTGCACAGCCTTCACAAAAATCTTGTCCTGGGACTCGTTGAACGAGTTGGTGATCTCTTGTATCAGCTCGCCGTTGGAGGAGCCCATGCAGTGCCAGAATTCAATGTTGATCCGGTCCCCGGAGGCAGCTGCCTCTGTCCCCGCAGCCTCAGTCGCCGCCTGCTCGCCGCTCCCCGCAGGAGCCGCCGTGGTGGCCTTGGTCTCCGCGCTTCCGGAGCCGCCGCAGCCCGCCAAACTTCCCGCCGCAATCGCGGCCGCCAATACACATGCCAGTTTTTTCCTCATATCGTCCTTTTCCTCCTTCTATTAAGAATCCTGTCTCAGGATTTCTTTCATCGCTTTCCCCTGTGCCCAGGGCATCTCCACTCCCAAAATCGCCGCGTAGGTCGGCGCCTCGTCGATTAGGTCTCCCCGCTCGACCACCACGCCCTCCCGGATGTCCGGTCCCGCCGCAAAGAAGATGGGCTGCGGCCCCTTGTCCGGCAGATGGCCGTGGGCGCTCACAGAGAGCTTGTAATCCGAGTTGTCCGTTGGACAGATGAGCGCTCCCGTGCAGTTGTTCCCAAAGGAAGTGCCCAGCCGGCCCTCGATCACGTAGTCGAAAGGCCCGTTTAAGTGCAGCGCTTCCATCTGCGCCTTGTCGAAAATCTGCTCACAGCCGTAGGATTCGTTCTCCACCCAGCTGTTTAACAGCGCCTCCACCCTGCTTCGGACCGCCTGGTCCCGGGGATCCTTTAACACCACGTGGGCCGACAGCCCCGCAGAGTGAATGTAACACTTGTAATCCTTCACCGCCCCGCGCTCATCCAGCGTGATCAGTCCCTCGTTCGCCAGAAGAATGTTGGGGTGAAACACCTGCTTCACCGGCAGGTGGCCGTGGTCGCCCATAACGCAGAAGTTGGTGGCGTCCAAGGTCCCCTGCTCCCGCAGGATGTCCATCAGCTCGCCGATCTTGCGGTCGCACTCCATGAGCGCATGCTTTGCCTCCGGGGCGAAGCCGCCGAAATTATGCCGCGCATGGTCCAGGTAGGAGAGATGGAGCATGATCACATCCGGCTGGTGCTCCCGGATAATGTCCTTTAAGCAGGCCACGCCGAAGTCGTCCAGCTCGGGTTGGTATTTCCATCGGAGCATGTGCCCGTACTTGTCGTAGAGCTCTTCCATGCCCTGGGAGCACACCGTCAGAAACCGGGGTCTGGAATCCCCCTTGGGGTCGTCCGACCAGATCTCCGGCACCAGGTAGTCGATACTGGGATCGCCGCCGGTCACCGGCCAGTTGATCACGGAGCTGGTGTAGCCGCCCCGCTTCGCCGCGTCGAAGATAGTCTCTGTGCCCAGCTCCCTGCGGTACCAGTGCCAGGCCGGGTGGGCCACGCCCACCTCCACCTTCTCATTGTGGTAGATCCCGTGCTTCTCCTCATGGCACCCCGTCATCATGGTGGAGTGGGCCACGTAGGTCATGGCCGGGTAGGTGGATTTCATCTTCTGAACCACCGATCCCCGCTTGTAAATGCTGTAGAGATTGGGGCAATCCGCCAACCATTTTACATCATCAAAGAACAGGGAATCAACCGATATCACAAATAATTTCGTTTTCATTGCCGTCTCCTATTTAATGCCTGAGTATACAAAGGAGTTTCTGATCTTCTTGCTGGCGAACATGTAGACCAGCAGGATGGGGAGCACCAGGACCACGTTTCCGGCCATGATGATGTGCCACATCTGAAGAGTCTCCGAGGATTTAAGCGCCGCGATTCCAACCGGCAGTGTGCGGAAGGTCTCGCTGGAGGTCATGATTAACGGCCAGAAGTAGCTGTTCCAGGTGGAGATGAAGGACAGAAGGCCGATGGTGATCAGTGCGGGCTTTGCCATGGGCATCATCACCTTGAACATGATCTTCATGTTGCTGGCGTCGTCCAGTCTGGCGGCCTCGATGACCTCCTGGGGAATCTGCATGAAATACTGGCGCAGCATGAAGATTCCGAAGGGGTTGGAAATAAATGGTACAATCAGTGGTATGAACGTCTTAAGCATCTTCATTTTGCTGAACATGAAGTACACCGGCAGGAAGGTAATCTGCTGCGGGATCATCAGTCCTAAGAGAACGATGCCAAAGAACAGGTTTTTTCCAAAATACTCGTGTCTGGCAAAGCTGTAGGCCGCCGGAACGATGATCAGGTACTGGAGCACCAGCACGCACAGGGCGACAACCACGGAGTTCCGGAAGTAGAGGGCGATCGGGACGATCTCAAACACATGGGCGTAGTTCTCCCAGTGAAGGCTCTTCGGGAACAGGGTGGGCGGAAACTGCAGCGCCTCGGTGTAGTCCTTTAGGGATGTGCTGACCATCCAGTAAAAGGGGAACGCGATCACCACAATGATGAACAGCTTCAGGCAGACGTTTAGCGCCCGGCCGAACTTTCTTAATACAATACTTGAAGTGCTTTCCTGCATGACAATCCCCTCCCTTTACTGGTAATGTACTTTTTTCTTGCCGACGCCGAACTGCACATAGGTCATGATGCAGACCAGCACTAACAGGATCACGCCCGCCGCACAGGCCATTCCCGGCTTTCCGTAGCGGAACGCGAAGGAGTAGATGTAGTAAACCAGCGTGTTGGTGGAATCCACAGGGCCGCCCTGGGTCATTACGTTCACGGAGTCGAAAATCTTGAAGGACGCGATGGACGCCACAACACAGGTGAACAGGATGGTGGGCGAGATCATCGGCAGCGTGATCTTAAAGAAGGTCTTAACCTTCGGCGTGTCGTCCAGCTCCGCCGCCTCGTAGATGCTGGAGGGAACGGTCTGCAGCGCCGCCATGATGAGTAACACATAATATCCCACGCTCTTCCACACCATCACTAACACCAACGAGAACATGGACGTGGTGGGGCTTGACAGGAACGGGAACTTGGAAAATCCAAGCTTGGTGAGCACCATGTTTAAAAAGCCCGTGTCGGGATCCATCAGCCACAAAAACACGATGGAGACCGAAACCATGGAGATGACGTGGGGGGTGAAGATAAAGCCCTCCACCGCGCCGTTTAAGCGCTTGTGCTTGGAACCGTTGAGCCAGACGGCGATGATCACCGCCAGGACCATGGTCAGTCCCACAAACAGCACCGTGTACACCACCGTGTTCATGAGCACCTTGTGGAAGGTCTCGGAAGCCCACAGCTCCCGGTAGTTGTCCAGGCCCACAAAGGTCTTCTTGGTGGAGATTAAGCTCCCGGAAAACAGGGAGTAGTAGATCAGGTAAAACACCGGATAAACCGTAAATATGAACAGCAGGATCATGGCGGGCATGGCCGTCACAACGCCCAGAAGGCGGTCGCGCCGCTCGCTCTCGCTTATTTTTTTCTTTTCCACGCCCTACACCTCCTGTGCCCCAAATGTCTTGCGGATCACGGCGCGCTCGCGCTCGCTCATGGGAATCCGCTTGCCGTCGCGGTCGAACAGGTACATAGCGGAGAACGGGACGGAGAGCTTTAAGGTGTCGTCGTCCGCCGCCTCATACTCGGACTTGGCCATCAGCGTGCCGTAGCGGCTGTTTAAGGAGTAGATCGTCTCGGCTCCCAGCATCTCCTTGGTCACGATGTCGGCGTCGATCACGATGTGCGGCTCCTCGGTGCCCAGCAGGTACACCTTCTCCGGCCGGAAACCCAACTGCAGGCCGTCCGGCAGAACCCCGGACACCACGTTCATCTGCGGGGTTCCGATAAACTGGGCCGCGTAGATGCAGTTGGGGTTGTTGTAGAGCTCCCTGGGGTTGGACTGCTGAACGATGTAGCCGTCCTTCATCAGCACGATGTCGTCCGCCATGGACATGGCCTCCACCTGGTCGTGGGTCACGTACACGAAGGTGGTTCCCAGCTTCTTGTGCAGGCTGATGAGCTCCACGCGCATCTGGCCTCTCAGCTTGGCGTCCAAGTTGGAGAGCGGCTCGTCCATCAGGAAGACCTTCGGCTGCTTTACCATGGCCCGGGCCAGGGCGACTCTCTGGCGCTGGCCGCCGGACAGTGTGGAGGGCTTGCGGTCTAAGTAGTTGGTCAGGCCCACGATCTCACAGATCTCGGACACCCGGCGGTTGCGCTCCTCCTTGGGTACCTTCTTGTTCTCCAGGCCGAACTCGATGTTCTGGCGAACCGTCATGGTCGGGTACAGCGCGTAGTTCTGGAACACCATCGCGATATCCCGCTTTCCGGGCGTCAGATCGTTGATCTTCTGGCCGTCGATGCAGATGTCGCCGGAGGTGGGTTCGTCCAGACCGGTGATCATGCGCAGGGTGGTGGACTTTCCGCAGCCGGACGGTCCTACCAGTACGGTGAAGGATCCATCCGCGATGTCCAGATTCAGGTTCTCAATCACTACGTCATTGCCAAATTTCTTCTTCACATTTCTTAACTGTATAGCCCCCATATCTCAAACACTCCCTTTTTTTTATTCTGTTTGACGTTTTTGAATCTGAACTAACTATAACATTTACCGGCAGGGGGATGCTTTGCTCTTTTTCAAAGAAATGTTGCTCTTTTTTACACAGGGAGGGGTGGTGGGAGATCGGAAGAGCGTCGTGTAGGGAAAGAGTGTAGATCTCGGTGGTCGCCGTATCATTAAA